>CAMTXV010000250.1:0-6913 GCA_947085665.1 uncultured Sinobacteraceae bacterium
CTCGATTGCCTATTTTGGTCCTGACAATCTGTTTGTGCTGGGCTCCCTCAACAACGATACCGACTGCACAGATCGCTACGCCGGCACTGGTGTTGCGGTGGAAGTCGACGGTAATGGCTATGAGCGCGGAACCATCACGGCCGACGCCAATACCGGACGCTTGAGCTTCGCCATTAGTAATGAAACCGACGGCGCCTGCGGCGCCTATGACCGCACCCGGCTCAATCAGCGTCTGTACCTGACTTCGCTCACCAGCACGCGATTAGCCCTGCGGGCAACAACCGAAGTAGAGGAACTGGATCCAGATTCGATCCTGCGTCCGATGCCCTCCAGCAGCAGCGGACTTTTTGGCGGCTGGCGTGGAACCACTAGCGCCGCAGGCACGACGGCTGATGATTTTCTGGTGGCGTATTACGACGATGCTACAGCGGGGGCGGCTTCTGGCGTCTATGTGGCTGTGGATGCGAATCCTGCCGGCACCTGCAGTCTGGTCGATAGCGGCCCTGCGGGAGGATTTGAGATTGGCCAGTACACCTTCGATGGCGTCACTCCGCTCTACACCAGTTCTACCAGCACGCTTTGCCAAACCCGCTTCGACCCCGATGGCGCCCAGAGCATCAGCTTCACACCTGATTTCCTGCGGTACACCGACAGTCAGGCAAGCACGCCAGCAGCCAGCTTCGTTTACAACAAAGTCACCCGCCCCTGATCAGCGGCCGGTTTCTGGCGTCTCGTCCTTCGGAATTACAGGCGGCTCGTCCGGAGCCGCCTTTTTTGTTGTCGCAGGCCCCTGACCCGGACGCGCCTCGACAATCTCGATGATGTCGCGGGCGATGTTCCACTCCTTGAGGTCATAGCCCGCCTGCTTCATCGACTTCGCCAGCCGCTCGATGGGCACGCTGCTGCCGCGGGTGGAGACGAAGGAGTTGGGGCGGGAGATCAGCACCTCGATCTTCTCCAGCAAGCGCCCCCGGTCGGTGGTCACATTGCCGGAGCCGGTGCGGGCCATGCCCCACTTCTGCGCCACCATGAAATCCTGCGCGGCGCAGACGAAGGCACCGGCGCCATCCATCACCACCTGCACGATCTCGCCCTGGCGGATCACTCGGCCCTTGTTGGTGGCGGTTTCGTACAAGCTGAGCGTCTTGGCCATCAGTCCATCTCCACGCTGCCGCTGCCGCGCCGCACCACGAAGCCGTGCGCTGCGAGATCCGCTGCAATCTGGCTGGCATGCGCTTCATCCTGCGCTTCCACCAGTGCTTCGAGTGTGGCGCGCTTGGCGTGGGTGCCGGCGTGCAGGCGCTCGTGATGCACCTGGATGATGTTGCCGCCGCTCTCGCCAATACGCCCGGCAACCCGGGCCAGAAAGCCGGGGCGGTCTTCGATTTCGATACTGAGCGAGATCAGTCGCTGCTCGTGCACCAGCTGGCGCATCAACACGCTGGCAAAGAGCCTTGTGTCGATATTGCCGCCGCAGACCACCAGGCCCACCTTGCGCCCCTTGAAGCGCGCAGGGTCGCTGAGCAGTGCCGCAAGCCCGGCCGCACCGGCGCCCTCGGCCACTACTTTCTCCACATTGGCGAGCAGTCCAATGGCGCGTTCGATGGCGGATTCCTCCACCCGCATCAGCTCGGCGACATGTTCTCGGATGATGGCCAGCGGCAGCTGGCCGATGAACTTCACCGCAATGCCCTCGGCAATGGTGGCGCCGCCGGTGACCAGCGAGAGGTCGTTCTGGAGGGCCGCATAGGCACTGGGGTAGCCCGCAGATTCCACCCCCACCATCTCCAACCCCGGCTTCATGCCATGAGCGGCGATGGCCATGCCGCCCATAAGGCCACCACCGCCGATGGGCACCACCAGGGTATCGATCTCGGGTGCGTCTTCGAGCATCTCCAGCGCCACGGTGCCCTGCCCGGCCACGATCAGTGCATCGTCGTAGGGGTGCACCAGCGTCATGCCCTGCTTGGCGATGTATTCCGCCTGCATGTACTCCGCCGCATCGGCCAGTGTTTCGCCCTTCAGAATCACCTCGCCACCCAGCTCGCGGGTGTTGCGCACCTTGGTGAACGGCGTGTTCTCGGGCATCACGATGACGCTTCTGATGCCCAGCCGCGTGGCGTGGTAGGCCACGCCCTGCGCGTGGTTGCCGGCACTCACCGCCACCACACCGGCAGCGCGCTCGGCGGCATCGAGCTGGCTGAGCTTATTGAGCGCGCCGCGCTCCTTGAAGCTGGCGGTGAACTGGAAGTTCTCGAACTTCAGCCACACCTCGGCGCCGGTGATGCGCGACAGCACGCGCGAATGCGTGCAGGGCGTGCGCTCCACCTGGCCACGCAGGCGCTCGGCGGCGGCCAGCACATCGGCAAAGGTCACACTCATTTGTTCTTCACCTTGCTGATTGCCACCTTCGATACCACCCCATTGCGATAGCTCACGGTGATGCGCTGGTCATCGCGGCGGTGCCGGGTGTTGCCATTGGGCAGGGTTTCCTCGGCAGGGCCGATGGCGCTGCTCACCTCGGAGGCCGTCATGCCTTCAATGACCCGGTGGTCGATGATGGCCGCGCGCACGGCCTTGGCCTGCGCGGTCTTTTCGGCATGGGCTGTCACGAACTGTCCATCGGCCTTGTCCCGTGCTGCCTTGTCGCGCGCCAGGCGCGCATCGCGACTCTTGGCCAGGTCTTCGGCTTCGGTTGCCTGCACGGCATTCACGGGCGGCAGTACTGCGGGTGCCGCACCCGGCGCGCAGGGTTGGTCGGTATAGGTGGTTTTGCCCGCCACGGTGCATTTGTAAACCGCGGCGTGGGCGGTGCTGCCGAGCAGCAGCAGGAAAAAAGTCAGTGTGCGCATGGCGGCATTGTAGGCGCGGGGTGCCGGGCGCCACAGATACAATGCGCGCCCTCGCACCTTTTCAGCAGGCTTTTCGCCATGTCCCAGTACGTTTTCACCATGAACAAGTGCGGCAAGATCGTGCCGCCGAAGAAGGAAATCCTTCGCAACATTTCGCTCTCCTTCTTCCCGGGCGCCAAGATCGGCGTGCTCGGCCTGAACGGCTCGGGTAAGTCCACGCTGCTGAAGATCATGGCCGGCATCGACAAGGACTTCGTCGGCGAAGCCCGCCCCCAGCCCGGCATCAAGATGGGCTACCTGCCGCAGGAGCCTCAGCTCGACCCCGCCAAGACCGTGCGCGGCAATGTGGAAGAAGCGCTGAGCGAGCTGCTGGATCTGAAGGCCCAGCTCGAAGCCGTCTACGCCGCCTACGGAGAGGAAAACGCCGACTTCGACAAGCTGGCCGCCAAGCAGGCTGATCTTGAAAGCCGCATCAGCGCCGCCGACGGCGACAATATTGACCTCGTGCTCGACAAGGCCGGCGAAGCCCTCAACCTGCCGCCCTGGGATGCCGATGTCACCAAGCTCTCGGGTGGCGAACGCCGCCGCGTGGCGCTCTGCCGTCTGCTGCTCTCCAAGCCCGACATGCTGCTGCTCGACGAACCGACCAACCACCTGGATGCCGAGTCGGTGGCCTGGCTGGAGAAGTTCCTGAAGGACTTCCCGGGCACCATCATCGCGGTGACGCACGACCGTTACTTCCTCGACAACGTCGCCGGCTGGATTCTCGAACTCGACCGCGGCACCGGCATTCCCTGGCAGGGCAACTACTCCAACTGGCTGGACCAAAAAACCAAGCGCCTGTCGGACGAAAGCAATAAGGAAGACGCCCGCCAGAAGGCGATGGCCGAAGAGCTGGAGTGGGTGCGCAAGAACCCGAAGGGCCGCCAGAGCAAATCGAAGGCACGTATCAAGGCCTATGAAGAGCTGGCCTCGCAGGAATATCAGGCCCGCAGCGAAACCAAGGAGCTGTACATCCCACCCGGCCCCCGTCTGGGCGATCTGGTGGTGGAGGTCGATAACGTCGGCAAGAAGTTTGGCGAGCGCTGGCTCTACAAGGGCGTGACCTTCCGCATGCCCAAGGGCGCGATCGTCGGCATCATCGGCGCCAACGGCATGGGCAAGACCACGCTGTTCAAGATGCTGCTGGGCCAGGAGCAGCCCGACGAGGGCACGATTCGCATCGGCGAGACGGTGAAGATCGCCGCCGTCGACCAAAGCCGCGATTCGCTCAATGGCGACAACACGGTGTTTCAGGAAATCTCCGGCGGCGGCGATCTGCTGAAGGTTGGCAACTTCGAGGTGCCTTCACGCGCCTACATCGGCCGCTTCAACTTCAAGGGCGAGGCGCAGCAGAAGCGCATCAAGGAACTCTCGGGCGGTGAACGCAACCGCGTGCACCTGGCGAAGATGCTGCTCACGGGCGGCAATCTCTTGCTGCTCGACGAGCCCACCAACGACCTGGACGTGGAAACCCTGCGCGCGCTGGAAGAAGCCATTCTCGACTTCCCCGGCAACGCCATGGTCATCTCGCACGACCGCTGGTTCCTGGATCGCGTCGCGACGCACATTCTCGCGTTCGAAGACTCGGGCGAAGTGGTGTTCCACGAGGGCAACTACGGCGACTACGAAGAGGATTTCCGCCGCCGCACCGGCTCGGAGCCCGGCGTGAACCGCCGCAACCGGCACAAGAAGCTCGCGTAATGCAGCACCCACAAAAAAGCCCGGCAGTGCCGGGCTTTTTTGTGCCTCCCCGCCGCTAGCGGAAGACGCCGAAGGCCGGGCTGGCCCAGCCCTCACCTGAGCGCGCGGGCGCGGGTGGCAGGGGGTCGCCGCCATAAATCACGTCGCCATTGGCCTGTTGGTAGGTAAGCCAGCCCAGCGTGGGCCCGAAGCCCACGGGCGGTTTGCTGAAATCACAGACCCCATCGGCAAACACGGCTTCCAGCTGCGTGAACTGGGCATCGCTCAAACCCACCAGACCGTAGTCGTCATCGCGGCTGAAGGGCTTGAGCTGGCATTTGTTGGTGATGGCCTGCACCGAGTCGCCGGCGACGATGCGTGGCGTGGAGTACTTGGGCACCACCCCCGGCGGGCAGAGGCCATCCGTCAGCTTCTGACCGGCGCCGCTGTAGCAGGTATCGCCGAGATCAGCCGGCTTGTTGGCCAGCACTTTCACCGGCAGCGCGCGATTGCCGGTATCGGCCTCAATGGCTGCCACCCAGCGGTCCATCGCGTCCAGCGCATTCAGCGCGAACTGCAGGTCGCCAATCAGCGGCGTCGGCCCTTCCCAGATCAGCTGGTTGTCGTGGCTGCCGTGCACGGCTTCGAGTCTCAGGCGCGTGTGCAGCACATGCACCGCATCGTGGGCAATGCCGGGATCGGGGCCACGGCCGTCGATGATCGGCACCTGGTTCAAATGCGTGGTGGTGTTGATGGCGCCGGTGCGATACGCGCGGAACAGCGCCAGCGAGTCCCCCACGGTGCGCTCGGGCTGCTGCACGATGTCGATGGAGAGTCCGCCCACCTTCACGTTCAGATCCACGAACTGGTCCGGCAGAATCAAGCCCTGCTGCAGCGCCGAGAGGCCGTACTGCACCCCCACGTTATCTACCGCCAGGCCGCCAAAGCCCTTGCCGAGGGACTGCTCGGCCGGCGTCCACACACCCATTTCGCGCGGGCCAAAGACATTGATCATGTAGTCCTGCACGCCGCAGCGCACACCGCCGGGGTTGCTGCTGGCGTTGTAGAGCTGCTCGGGCGGCAGACCCTTGCAGTCCGGGTTGGCCGGGTTGACTGCCGACTTGAAGAAGGCCTCGTCCGCGGCCACGGCGTTGACATGGCTCAGGTGCCCTTCCACATCGCCGAACTGCGTGGGCAGCCAGGGTACCGCCCATTTCTGCGGTTGCTCGAAGTACTGTCGCAACAGGTTGTATTCGGCGAACTGCACGGCAGTGGTGAACACATCCGGGTAGCTGCAGGTGACGATCAGGCCCTGGTAGACGCCGGGATAGCTGTTGGCGACATGGTGCTGCGTGATCGAGCCGCCCGAGCAGCCGGTGCCCAGCGTGTAGCGCAGCTCGCCGTACTGCTCCACGAGACGCTCCTTCACCATCACCAGCGATTCGGCCTGCGTCACTACGTTGCAGTTGTGGCCCAGGTTGTCGAGCGCAGTGGAGGCCACCGCAAAGCCCAGGCCCAGGGCCTTCACATAGCTCTGCTCGATGGCCGGGTTGGGCGGGATGGTGCCGGAGTAGTCATCCAGCGGTGGATTGCCGTCGGTGAAGGTCACGCCGCAACTGCCGCCGTGGGTAATCAGCAGCTTTTTGTTCCACTGCGGCTGCGGGGTCCAGGGTGTCCACTCGGGGGCCGTGGGGTCGAACAGCGCCATGATGGTGTAGCGGTCGCGCAGCTGGTAGCCGTCTTCGCGGCGGATGATGAAGGGCAGCGTCTGGCCGTTCTGGGTGGTGGTCATCGCCAGGTCGCCCGGCGGATTGGCCGGGTCGTAGGGCTGAAGGCCCTCCGCTGTCGGGTCGGTGGACTTGTAGAGCAGCGAGTAACTGGCCGGCTGGTCGCAGTCTTCGTTGAGTGCGGTGGCTGCATTGCTGCACCGCCAGGGGCTGGGTTGGGGGCCACCGAAGATCGGCCCACCATTGGGGTGGTTCACCACCGCATAGCTGCTGGTGGCGCCGGCCAGACGCGCCGTGAGGGTGTTGTCGCCCACGGCAAGCCCGGTGAGCTGTGCCATCACCCGGCCATTGGCGCGCTCGGCAAACTGGCTGGTCACATCCTGCCCATTGAGGCTCATGCGCAGAGCAGTGGCCTCGGCTCCCGCCGGCAGCAGCACTTCCACCAGCGCATCGCCGCCGCTGATGAGATCTGCCCGGTTCGACAGCACCTTGATCACCGGCGCCCCGGCATCGCCCACCCCGCTACCCACACCCGCCGGCGGCTCGGAATCACCGCAGGCCTGAAGCAACAGCAAGGCGAGCGCCGTGAACAGGGTGGCGGCAACGCGCGAC
>CAMTXV010000251.1:0-3090 GCA_947085665.1 uncultured Sinobacteraceae bacterium
CCGGACTACCACCAGATCGAGTTCGACCTGCGCCTGCTGCTGTTGCAACGCTCGCTGTGTCCCCCCGCCTAGGCGGGCTGTAACTCGATCAGCAGATCTCCTGCACGCACGATATCGCCTGCGTGCACCAGCACGGCTTTCACCACGCCGTCCTGGGCCGCCGCCACGAGCGTCTCCATCTTCATTGCCTCCAGCGACAGCAGCGTCTCGCCCTTGGCAACAACCTGGCCCACCTGCACTGCAAGCCGCGCCACGGTGCCGGGCATCGGCGCGCCCACTTGCAGTGGATCACCTTCAGCAGCCTTTTTGCGCTCGTTGGCAGCGGCCACACCGGCGTGCTGCACGCGCGTGCCGCGGGCCTGCCCGTTCAGTTCAAAGAACAACTTGGTGGCGCCCTCATCAGCAAGATCAGTGCGGCCCTGCAGGCGGATCACCAGCGTCTTGCCGGTGTCGATATCGACGCTGATCTCCTCATTCTCCGGCAGTCCATAGAAGAAGGCCGGTGTTGGCAGCTTGCTGACATCGCCATAGGTCTTCACATGCTCGACGTAATCGGCATAGACCTTGGGATACATCAGGTGGCTGGCAAAGTCGGCATTGCCCAGCTTCACGCCCAGCGCCTGCTCGGCCTTCTCACGTTCGGCCGCGAGGTCCACGGCGGCAATGCTGGCACCCGGCCGTTCGGTGAGCGCAGGCTTGCCGCGCAGCACCTTCTGCTGCAAGGCCAGGGGCCAGCCCTCGGGCGGCAGACCGAGATCACCACGGAACAGCTGCACCACTGACTCGGGGAAGTCGATGACGAAATCCGGGTCTGCCACCTGCGCCGCGGTCAGGCCCTTGGCCACCATGAAGAGGGCCAAGTCGCCCACCACCTTGCTGCTGGGCGTGACCTTGACGATGTCGCCGAACAGTTGATTGACGTCGGCATAGGCCTGCGACACCGCGCTCCAACGGTCCGCGAGGCCCATGCTGCGGGCCTGCTCGCGCAGATTGGTGTACTGGCCGCCCGGCATCTCGTGGCGATACACATCCGCCGTGCCGCTGCGAATATCGGCCTCGAAGGGCGCGTAGTAGCGGCGCACGCCCTCCCAGTAATCGCTGAGTTGCTGCATCGCGGCGGTGTCGATCTTCGGATCGCGCGCATGGCCGCTGAGTGCGGCGGCAATGCTGCCGAGATTGGGCTGCGAGGTGAGCCCGCTCATGGCATCGAGCGCGCCATCCACCGCATCGCAGCCGGCTTCCACCGCGGCGAGTACGCTGGCCGCGGCAATGCCGCTGGTGTCGTGGGTGTGGAAGTGGATGGGCAGACCCACCTCCTGCTTCAAGGCGTGCACCAGCTCGGCGGCGGCGCGTGGCTTGCAGATGCCGGCCATGTCCTTGATGCCCAGGACATGCGCGCCGTTCTTCTCCAAAGCCTTAGCCATCTTCACGTAGTAGGCGAGGTTGAACTTGGGCCGCGTGCTGTCGAACAGATCGCCCGTGTAGCAGAGCGTGCCCTCGCACACCCCACCGGCCTCGATCACCGCATCCATCGCCACCCGCATGTTCTCCACGCTGTTGAGCGAGTCGAAGACGCGGAAAATATCGATGCCCTCCTTCGCTGCCTGCTGCACGAAATAGCGCACCACGTTATCGGCGTAGTTGGTGTAACCCACTGCATTGGCGGAGCGCAGCAGCATCTGGAAGGGAATGTTGGGCACCGCCTTGCGCAGCGCACGCAGGCGCTGCCAGGGGTCTTCCTTCAAGAAGCGCAGCGCCACGTCGAAGGTCGCACCGCCCCAGCATTCCAGCGACAGCAGCGTGGGCAACAGGCGCGCGTAATGCGGCGCAATGGGCAGCATGTCGGCCGTGCGCATGCGCGTTGCAAACAGGCTCTGGTGTGCATCACGCATCGTGGTGTCAGTCAGCAACACCTGCGGCTGCGCCTTGATCCACTCCGCAAAGGCTTTGGGCCCCTGCGCTTTCAGCAGCCCGCGCAGACCCGCCGGCACCGGGGCAGCGAGATCAGCCGCCGGCAGCAGCGGCCTTGCAATCGGCAATGTGGGTGCAGCGCGGCCTTTCATGTCCGGGTTGCCGTTCACCAGCACCTCGCCGATGAAGCTCAAGAGCTTGGTGGCACGGTCGCGCCGCGCCGTGAACTGGAACAGCTCCGGCGTGGTGTCGATGAATCGCGTGGTGGCCTCGCCGCTCGCGAACAAGGGGTGCGCGATGACGTTTTCGAGAAATTGCAGATTGGTGGACACCCCGCGAATGCGGAACTCGCGCAGCGCGCGGTCCATGCGGCGGATGGCGACATCGGCCTCCGGCGCCCAGGCGGTGACCTTCACCAGCAGCGAGTCGTAGTGCGGCGTGACCACCGCATTGGAGTACACCGTGCCGCCATCCAGACGAATGCCGAAACCCGCCGGGCTGCGATAGGCGCTGACGCGGCCGTGATCGGGCGTGAAGCCGTTCTCCGGATCTTCGGTCGTCACACGGCATTGCAGCGCGTGGCCAGAAAGACACAGGTTCTGTTGAGCCGGCAGGCCGGCATCGCCGATGGCAGCACCCTCGCTGACGCGAATCTGTGCGGCGACGAGGTCCACGCCCGTCACCATCTCGGTGACCGTGTGCTCCACCTGGATGCGCGGATTGACCTCGATGAAATAGAAGGCGCCGGTGTCGGCGTCCATGAGGAACTCGACGGTGCCGGCATGGCTGTAGCGCACGCTGTTGCAAAGGCGCACAGCGGCCGCGCACAGCGATTCACGCTGTGCCTGGTCCAGGTACGGCGCCGGCGCGCGTTCCACCACCTTCTGGTTGCGGCGCTGCACGGTGCAGTCGCGCTCGAAGAGGTGCACGAGATTGCCGTGCGTATCGCCCAGCACCTGCACCTCCACGTGGCGCGCACGCTGCACGAGCTTTTCGACATACACCGCATCGTTGCCGAAGGCGGCAAGCGCTTCGCGCCGGGCCGATTCCATCTGCGGCCCCAGCTCGGCTTCACTCGCAATCACCCGCATGCCACGGCCGCCACCGCCCCAGCTGGCTTTCATCATCACCGGGTAGCCCACCTTGGCCACCAGCGGCTTGCAGGCTTCGAGATCCCGC
>CAMTXV010000252.1:0-3732 GCA_947085665.1 uncultured Sinobacteraceae bacterium
GACCAGTGGCATCTACGATGGCAAAGCCTACCGGTTCCAGCTCGCCACCCTTGGCTTCGCGGATCAAGCCTTGCAGCCGGCGTGACATCCGCTCGGCCCGCACGAGGTGCTCGAGGGTTTCAGACAAAAACTGGCGTTCGCCATCGGTGAATACCGCAGGCATCGAGCGCTGCCAGGTGAACTCATGGCGCGCCTGCTCGGTGGGCTCCAGCACTTCGATGCGAAGGGTTGAAAACTCGCCGACACGGGGCTGCGAAGCCGCTCCAGCCACCGCCAGCTCGCGAATACCAGAGGCGCTGATCACCGACCACCGCGCCTGCGACATGGGCAGACGCTCCACCATGGTTGACAGGGCCCATTGGGTGAAATGGTCCTGATGATCAAGCACGCCGCTGTACAGATTCCCTAGAAAATTGGACATTCTGGATGGCCCCCCGGCCTCTTTTGTGTGCGCATTGAATGCTCAAATGCGCTACTTAGCTATCGTAATTTTTGCGAGATCCTCGTTTTTCACGAGGCGAGTGACGCAGCGCGGGAGCAAGCCGCAGCTGCAGACGAGCCATCAGCCCCGCTGAAGCTGCTGGCAAAGGGCCGAAAATGGTATAAACCGCGCCCTGTCTGTACCCGCCCCGGGCATTGAACTGCCCCACCATGAGCCTCCAAACCATGAACGCCGCCACGCCCACGCCGTCTCTCAAAACCAGTCAAGCCATGACCGGTGCCGAGATCGTCGTCAAAGTGCTCGCGGATGAAGGGGTGGACGTCATTTTTGGCTATTCCGGCGGCGCCATTCTGCCCACCTACGACGCGGTGTTCCGCCACAACCAGGCCAACCTCAGGCCAGATGGCAAAGAGCCCATGCCGCTCATCGTGCCCGCCAACGAGCAAGCGGCCGGCTTCATGGCCGCCGGCTATGCACGCGCTAGCGGCAAAGTGGGGGTGGCGCTGGTCACCTCGGGCCCTGGTGCCACCAATACCGTCACGCCCGTGCGCGACTGCATGGCCGATTCGATTCCCATCGTGGTGCTCTGCGGCCAGGTGCCCACCGCCGCCATCGGCTCGGATGGATTTCAGGAAGCTCCCATCAGCGCCATCATGGGTCCCTGCGCCAAGCACGTGTTTCTGGTCACCGACCCGACCAAGCTTGAAGCCACCATCCGCACCGCGTTCGAGATCGCCCGTACGGGCCGCCCCGGCCCGGTGGTGGTCGACATCCCCAAGGACATCCAGAACTGGTCAGGCCTTTTCATGGGTGAAGGCGTGCTGCCCATTCCGGGCTATCGCGCCCGCCTGGAGGCCGTGCGCAGCAATCTCGTGACACCGTCGCAGCTCGAAGCCTTCGAGAAGCTGCTACGGGGTGCGAAGCGTCCGCTGCTCTATGTGGGCGGCGGTGCGATTCATGGCGAATCTGCCGCAGCACTCACCGCCTTCGCTGACGCCTTCGGCATTCCGGTGACGACCACGCTGATGGGCTTCGGCGCCTACGACACCACCCTGCCCCGCGCGCTGCACATGCTGGGCATGCATGGCACCGCCTTTGCCAATTACGCCGTCGACGACTGCGATGCGCTGATTGCCATTGGCGCGCGCTTCGACGATCGCGTGGCCGGTGTTCCAGGCAAGTTCGCTCCGCGTGCGAAGTGGATTGCCCACATCGACATCGACGGCGGCGAGATCAACAAGGTCAAGCGCGTGCACTGGCAGCATGTGGGCGAGATCAACCCCGCGCTCGATGCTCTGCGACAGCACTTGCAGGCCTCGGGCTTCGTGCCGGACTACGCCGAGTGGCACGCCCACATCGCCGACCTCAAGAAGGTCCATGCGATGAACTACGAGCGCGGTGGCGATCTCATCCAGCCGCATGCGGTGATTGAGGAGATCAACAAGATCACCAAGGGCGAAGCCGTGGTCTCCACCGGCGTGGGCCAGCACCAGATGTGGGCCGCGCAGTACTTCGACTTCAAGAAGCCCCGCCTCTGGCTCACTTCGGGCTCGATGGGCACCATGGGCTTTGGCCTGCCGGCGGCCATCGGTGCGGCGTTCGCGCAGCCGAACAAGGTCATCATCGATATCGATGGCGACGCCTCGATCCGCATGAACCTGGGCGAGCTGGAAACCGCGACGACCTACAACCTGCCCGTGAAGATTGTGGTGCTCAACAACTTCGGCGACGGCATGGTGAAGCAGTGGCAGCGCCTGTTCTTCGAAAGCCGCTACTCAGGCTCTGACAAATCCCTGCACCGCAAGGATTTCATCAAGGCCGTGCAGGCCGATGGCTACGAGTTCGCGGTGCGCGTTTCGAAGAAGGAAGATCTGGCGCAGGCCGTAGCCGATTTCATCGCCTACCCAGGCCCTGCCTTTCTCGAAGTGCTGATCGACCCCATGGCCAGCGTCTACCCGATGGTGGGCCCCGGCATGAGCTACGCCGAGATGATCACTGGCCCCTGGATCACTTCACGCTTGGGTGAAACCAAGACAGCGGAAAAGCAGGACAAGGCTGATCTCTTCTAATCAGCGGCTGGCGCGGCGCGCGGCTCTACCCGCGCGCCGCGCGCCTTAAGCCCGGCCTCAAACTGCCTGTAGGCCGCTGCGGCCAGCTCAGGCTCGCCCTTGAAGCCGAACTCGATGTGCGGCTCCTGATCATCCCGCCCGCGAAACGGCAGGCTGGAAAACTCCAGAGTCGGGTGCGCGGCCAGCACGGCCTCCATCAAGTCCAGCAGATCGCCCTCGGCGGCATTGCCCTTGGCGCGCAGCAGGTATTCAGCCGTTGGCGTGGCGTGGTGCAGCGCGCGGTAGTGGCTGTCGAGCACCCATTCCAGCATCGGCCAGGCCATTTCGGGAAAACCCGGCACGAAATGGCAGTCGCCCACCGAGAACCCGCTGACTCGGTTGACGGGATTGGGAATGAGTGCGGCCCCTCTCGGGAAGTCCGCCATCAGCACGCGATTGGGAAAGGCCCTCTCGCCGTACTGCGCCACAATCAGTGCCTCGCCCTCCGAATGCCGCTCGATCGGCACGCCGAGCGCTGAGGCGCAGGCCTGACGGGTGCGATCGTCGGGCGTGGCGCCGATGCCACCGCAGCAGAGCAGCACATCGCTCCGCCCCTGCGCCTCGCGGATGACGGCCGCAATCCGCACCTCGTCGTCGCCCAGAAACGTCACCTGGCTCAGCGTAAGCCCGCGCGCCTTGAACAGCTCGATGACCCTGGCGAAGTGCTTGTCCTGCCGCTTGCCCGAGAGCTGTTCGTTGCCAGTGATGAGCAGATGAAAGGCTTTGATATTCATACCGGCATTAAAACAAAAAGGCGGCCCGAAGGCCGCCTTCTGCACTACTGAATCAGACTTACTCGCTGATCGCGGCGCCGTACTTCTCCACCGCATTGAAGATATCGGTCTCGGTGACGATGCCGATGATCTTCTCGCCCTGCGAGATGGTGATGCGCGAGAAGCCTTTGTCCGAGAGGATGGCCGCGGCCTCGTGGATGCTGGTCTCGGCCGGCACGCTGAACAACGGACGGGTCGCAAGTTCACCCACCTTCATGCCGGCGGGCGATTTGTTGTTGCGCACCACCTTGGTGATGATGTCGCGCCGCGTCAGGATGCCCCATTCGCCGGCCGCATTGGGCTCCACCACCAGCGAAGAAACATCGTTGTCGGTCATGGCGTGCATGGCCTGCTCCACCGACTCGCCATCGCTCACCGTCATCAGGCTGCGGGTCATCAGATCGCCCAC
>CAMTXV010000253.1:0-2867 GCA_947085665.1 uncultured Sinobacteraceae bacterium
GACGGATGCTGGTGCGGTTGCAGTCCATGGCGGTGTCGCCGCCACCGAGCACGACCACGCGCTGGCCCTTCATGTCGATGAAGTCGGCGGCGTTGGTTTCGGTGCCCATCACACGATGGATGTTGCTGATGAGGAAGGGCAGCGCCTGCACCACTCCGGGCAAATCCTCACCGGGGAACTCGCCCTTCATGGCGGTGTAGGTGCCCATGCCGAGGAAGACGGCGTCGTAGTCCTTCAGCAGGTCATCGAAGGAGACATCCTTGCCGATCTCGGTGGAGAGCTTGAACTGCACACCCTGATACTCGAGCACGGCGCGGCGATTCTTCACCACGTCCTTTTCCAGCTTGAAGGGGGGGATGCCATAGGTGAGCAAGCCACCGATCTCCGGGTACTTGTCGAACACCACAGGGGTGACGCCGTTGCGCGTCAGCACATCGGCGCAGCCCAGACCCGCGGGCCCGGCACCCACAATGGCGACGCGCTTGCCCGTGGGCACGACCTTGCTCATGTCGGGGCGCCAGCCCTGCTTGAACGCCTCATCGGAGATGTACTTCTCGATGTTGCCGATACTCACCGCGCCAAAGCCGTCGTTGAGTGTGCAGCTGCCTTCGCAGAGGCGGTCCTGCGGGCAGACGCGGCCGCAGATCTCCGGCAGCGAGTTGGTCTGATGGCTGAGTTCGGCCGCCTGGAACAGATTGCCTTCCTCCACCAGCTTCAACCAGTTGGGAATGTAGTTGTGGACCGGACACTTCCACTCGCAGTACGGGTTGCCGCAGCTCAGGCAGCGACCCGCCTGGGAGGCGGCCTGCTCGGCGGGAAACGATCCGTAGATTTCGCGGAAGTCGTGGATGCGGACCTCGGCCGGGACCTTCTTGGGATCCTGGCGCGAAACATCCATGAACTGCATTGCATTTTTAGCGGCCATATTTTTCTTCCGTGAGGGCGGGTGCTGCGCACCCTGTGAGGGCGCTTGCTGCTGCGCAGCGCGCTGTGAGGGCGCGCCTGCGGCGCTGTGAGGGAAAAGACAGAAAAACATCGCAGCACACACTAGCGCGCTCGCTTTTGTTTGCCCTCACAGTGAGCGCAGCGAACGCCCTCACAGCAAGGTGCGCAGCACCACGCGCCCTCACAGGCGGCAACGCCGCCGCCCTCACCGAGCCAGCCTGCGCGCTCATGCCGCCGCCCTGATCGCCACCAGCAGCGAGCCGATGTCGGCTGCCTTGGGCTTCACCAGCCAGAAGCGACCAACGTAATCGCGGAAGTCATTGAGGATGGCCTGACCCCATTCAGAGCCCGTGGCCGCCACGTAATCCTTGATGAGCGCACGCAGGTAGTGTTGATGGCCCTCCATGCTCTCGGCGATGACGCGGTGGATGTCGATCAATTCGTGGTTGTAGCTGTCGACGAAGTTGCGCTGCAGGTCGAGCACATAAGCGAAGCCACCAGTCATGCCTGCACCGAAGTTCACGCCGGTCTTGCCGAGCACTACAACGACACCGCCGGTCATGTATTCGCAGCCGTGGTCACCGCAGCCTTCGACGACGGCCGTGGCACCCGAGTTGCGCACGCCAAAGCGCTCGCCCGCCGTGCCGCTGGCATACAGCGTGCCGCCGGTGGCGCCATACAGGCAGGTGTTGCCGATGATCACGGTGTCTTGCGACTTGAAGCGCACGTTCTTCGGCGGCTTGATGACAATGCGGCCACCGGCCATGCCCTTGCCGACGTAGTCGTTGGCATCGCCTTCGAGCTCGATGTTGAGGCCACCTGCGTTCCACACCCCCAGACTCTGGCCCGCAGTACCGGTGAGCTTGATGGTGATGGGTGCCGCTTCGAGCCCCGAGTTGCCGTGGCGCAGCGCGATCTCGCCCGAGAGGCGCGCACCGATGGAGCGGTGGGTGTTGTTCACCGTGTAGCTCCACTCGCCGCCCGTCTTCTGCTCGATGGCGGTCATCGCATCGCGCACCATCTGCTCGGCCAGCTCGGCCTTGTCGAACGGCGGGTTGAGGCTGGTGCAGAACTGGCTGCTGCTGGAGGCCATGCCGGCGGAGTCGAGGATGGGCTGCAGATCGAGATGCTGCTGCTTGCCGGTCTTGCCTTCCGCAATGCTCAGCAGATCAGTACGGCCGATCAGTTCCTGAAGCGTTTGCACGCCCAGCAGGGCCATCCACTCGCGGGTTTCCTCGGCCACGAAGCGGAAGTAGTTCATCACCATTTCCGGCAGGCCGATGAAGTGCTTGAGCCGCAGCACCTTGTTCTGCGTGGCCACACCAGTGGCACAGTTGTTGAGATGGCAGATGCGCAGGTACTTGCAGCCCAGTGCCACCATCGGCGCCGTGCCGAAGCCAAATGATTCCGCACCGAGAATGGCGGCCTTCACCACGTCGAGGCCAGTCTTCAGGCCGCCATCGGTCTGCACGCGCACCTTGTCGCGCAGGCCGTTCATGCGCAGCGTCTGATGCGTTTCAGATAAACCCAGTTCCCAGGGCGTACCGGCGTACTTCACGCTGGTGACGGGCGAAGCTCCCGTGCCACCGTCGTAGCCCGAGATGGTGATGAAGTCCGCATAGGCCTTGGCCACACCGGCTGCAATGGTGCCCACGCCCGGACCGCTGACGAGCTTCACGCTCACCATCGCCTTGGGGTTTACTTGCTTCAAGTCGAAGATCAGCTGTGCGAGATCTTCAATCGAGTAGATGTCGTGGTGCGGCGGCGGCGAGATGAGCGCCACGCCGGGCTTGGCGAAGCGCAGCTTCGCAATCTGCTCGTTCACCTTGTCGCCTGGCAGCTGACCGCCTTCACCGGGCTTCGCACCCTGCGCCACCTTGATCTGCAGTACCTCGGCGTTGACGAGGTAATGCGGCGTGACA
>CAMTXV010000254.1:0-3067 GCA_947085665.1 uncultured Sinobacteraceae bacterium
CAGGGCCCCTGACCCCCTGCTTTTATGAAACTGATCATTCGCAACCTCGCCCGCAGCACCACTGAGGCGCAGGTGCGCACGCTGTTCTCGAACATCGGCGCGGTGCAGTCTTGCGACCTGGTGATGGACAAGATCACGGGCGAATCCAAGGGCTTTGCGTTCGTTGAAATGCCGAAGCCGGGTGATGCCAAGGCGGCCATCAAGCTGCTGAACAACACGCTCGTGGATGAGAGCCGGGTTCGCGTCAAGAAAGCGGAAGAGAAATCAGCCTAGCGTTTTCAGGCGTTGACCGGCTTTGTTGCGCGCAAGCCGCGCTATCTACAATTGAAATCTCGATTGACACTGCGCTCTACCGTACTGTGAACCTGCAACGCGCCGACCGCCCCACAGGGCCCCTGAGTGACACCGGGCCGCGCATTGCGGCGGTGCATGGCCTCTCTGCCCGCGAGCACATGCAGCGGCACTTGCTGCACTTCATTCGCAGCGCAGGGCACGCCGACACCACCCTCTACGGCCACTTGCAAGCGCGGTTGATCGCCAGCGACTTGCAGCAGGCGGCCACGCAGGGGCGACCCATTGCCTTGGTGGGCTACAGCCAGGGTGGCTTGGAGGCCATGAACGTGGCGCGCGCGCTGGATCAGCGTGGCCTGCGCGTGGCCTTGCTGGTGCTCATTGCGGCCCGTGGGCTGGGGCGCATCTTTCCGCACCGCTGGCGGGCCGACATGCGCGTGGTGCCGCCCAACGTGGCGCTCTGCCTCAACTACTTTGCTGAAGGCGACGTGCTGGGCAGCGATGCGCAGTGGGCACGCAACGAGATGATTGCTTCAGGTCCACAGAGCCGTGTCGAGAACATCGGCTTCGCGAAGGGCGAGGGCATTTCGCACCTGGGCATTGCCCGCTGTTACCCCGAGCAACGGTTGCAGCCGGTGCTGAAGACGCAGCTGCACCAGCGGCTGCTCACCGAGCTGGCGCTGCTCACCCGGTGATGCGTCGCTGCGCGCCTACAATTCACAGGTGCGCACGGCGACAACTGCTCTTGCTCTACCCGTTTGCACCGTCGTTACTCCAAGCCCTTCACTGAGTTCAGCCATGACTTTTTTTGGTCGATTTGCCGCCATCTTGCTCACCGCCTGCGTTGCCGCCTGTGGCGGTGCGGGGAGTGACACCACTCCCGAAACACCTCCGCCGGCGATTCTGCTCAACCCAGCGGCCTTCAACGAAACTGCACCGGCTACCTATGTGGCGCGCTTCAACACTTCACAGGGCCTTGTGCGCATCGAGGTCACGCGTGCCTGGGCGCCGCTGGGCGCTGATCGCTTTTTTAACCTGGTGCGCAACGGCTACTACAACGAGGTGCGCTTTTTCAGGGTGATCTCAGGCTTCGTGGCGCAGTTTGGCCTGCATGGCAGCCCTTCGGTGAACACGGCCTGGCGCGATCAGCGCATCAATGACGACCCGGTGATGCAAAGCAATCTGCGCGGCACGCTCACCTTCGCCACGGGCGGCCCCAACACGCGCACCACGCAGCTGTTCATCAATCTGGTCGACAACGCCCGGCTCGATAACCAGGGCTTCGCGCCCATCGGGCGCGTCATCACAGGGATGGACGTGGTTGATCTCTTCAACGCCGAATACGGTGAGCGTCCTAACCAGGGGCGCATTCAGAGCGAGGGCAACCGCTACCTCAACGACAATTTCCCCCGGCTGGATTTTGTGCTCGACGCGACCATCGAAACCGCACCATGACCTACCAACCTCAAATCAAAGTTCCCGCCACCTACCTGCGCGGCGGCACCAGCAAGGGCGTGTTTTTCCGCCTTTCAGATTTACCCGCAGCAGCCCAGGTGCCGGGTGCGGCGCGCGATGCGCTGTTGATGCGCGTCATCGGCAGCCCCGACCCGTACGCCGCGCACATTGACGGCATGGGCGGAGCGACCTCCAGCACCAGCAAGTGCGTGATCATCTCGAAGAGCGCTCAGCCGGGGCATGACGTGGACTATCTCTACGGGCAGATCTCCATCGACAAGCCCTTTGTGGACTGGAGCGGCAACTGCGGCAATCTCTCCACCGCGGTCGGCCCCTTCGCCATTGCCAATGGCTTCATTGATGCCGCGCGCCTGCCCAAGGATGGCGTGTTTGCGGTGAAGGTCTGGCAGGCCAATATCGGTAAAACCATCATCTGCCATGTGCCCATCGCCAATGGCCAGGTACAGGAGATGGGTGACTTCGAGCTGGATGGCGTGACCTTTCCCGCAGCCGAAATCGTGCTGGAGTTCATCGACCCCTCCGATGACGGCGAGGACGGCGGCAGTATGTTCCCCACCGGCAATCTGGTGGATGAGCTGGAGGTGCCCGGTATCGGCAGCTTCAAGGCCACCATGATCAGCGCCGGCATTCCCACCGTGTTCGTCAATGCAGCCGACATCGGCTACACCGGCACCGAGCTGCGCGAGGCCATCAACACCAAGCCAGAAGCGCTGGCGAAGTTCGAGGCCATTCGCGTGGCCGGTGCGCTGCGCATGGGGCTCATCAAAACGCCAGAAGAAGCGCTGAAACGTCAGCACACACCCAAGATCGCCTTTGTGGCACCAGCGACGGATTACGTGGCTTCGAGTGGCAAAGCCATTGCGGCCAGCGAGATTGATCTGTGCGTGCGTGCGCTCAGCATGGGCAAGCTGCACCACGCCATGATGGGCACCTGTGCGGTGGCCATTGGCACGGCAGCGGCCATCCCCGGCACCCTGGTGAATACCGCTGCCGGCGGTGGCGCGCGTGAAGCAGTGCGCTTCGGCCATCCCAGCGGCACGCTGCGCGTGGGCGCGCAGGCCACTCAGGAGGGAGGACAGTGGGTGGTGAAGAAGGCCATCATGAGCCGCAGCTCCAGGGTGCTCATGGAAGGCTTTGTGCGCGTGCCAGACGGGACGCTCTAGGGTGTGTTGACAATCATTTTGTCGCTGCGGCGGAAGGCTGTTTTGGGGCAGTGCAAGGAATGAGGCGCAGCGAATACTTGAAGTCTTCGCAAGCTGAGTGACGCTGCAATGCCCCAAAACAGCCCCGCCCCGAAGGG
>CAMTXV010000255.1:0-11376 GCA_947085665.1 uncultured Sinobacteraceae bacterium
AGCGCTGATCCGCTCAATCCGGCAGCTTTGCATCTGGAACGCCTCTATGACAGCAAGGAGCTTGACGGCCAGCTGATCCGGCTGCTGGGTCGCCTTTATGTCCTGACTGACAATGGCGACGGTGTCGTGAACAACCAGGATGCTGAGGCCCTTCAAGCCGCATACGACCGTATGAAATCTTATGATTTGAACGCCGATGGCATGCTTGACCCCATCAAGACTTAAACCCAATAACAGCCATCAGCCAGCCCATGAGCATTGAACTCGGCGACAAAATTCCCGCACTCAGTCTGCCTGCCAGTGGCGGCAAGACCATTACCCTGCACAAGGACTATGCGGGTAAGAAGCTAGTGGTGTACTTCTATCCGAAGGACAACACCCCGGGCTGCACACTGGAGGGTCAGGATTTCACTCGCCTCTACCCACACTTCGGCAAGGCCAATGCGGAGGTTGTGGGGATTTCTAAAGACAGCGTGAAGGCTCACGACAACTTTTGCGCAAAGTTCGGCTTTCCGTTCTCCCTGCTCTCGGACACCGAAGAAGCGGCCTGCAATGCCTTTGGCGCCATCGTTGAAAAATCGATGTATGGCAAGAAGTACATGGGCATCGACCGTTGCACTTTCCTGTTCGACGAGAAGGGTAAGCTGGTTCAAACCTGGCGCAGCGTGAAGGCCAAGGGCCACGCCGAAGAGGTTCTTGCCGCCGTGCAGGCCCTTTGACGCTGTCACTGCCAGCGACCCATTTCCCCATGCCGGGGGTGCTGAAGCACCCCCGGCGTGTTTGTTTCTAGACTCCACGCCCGAACCCAGCGCATGTCCAAGAAAAAGTTCTTCGTACTCGACACCAACGTGCTCATGCATGACCCGAGCAGCCTGTTCCGTTTCGAGGAACATGACCTGTTCATTCCCATGGTGGTGCTCGAAGAGCTCGATGGGCTCAAAAAAGGCACCAGCGAACCCGCTCGGACTGCACGCCAGGTCAGCCGTACGCTCGACGGACTGGTGGCACACAAAGACCATACGGCCATCGAGAAGGGCATTGCGTTGCCCACCACACTCTCGAAGCGGTCGGCCAACGGTGGCGGCAAGGACACCACCCCGGCAACAGGACGTCTCTTCTTCCAGACCCGCCCCACCGAGGCTGCTCTGCCCGGCATTCTTCCCGGCAACAAGCCAGACAACTCGATCCTGCTCACCGCACTGCAGCTGCAACAACTGCATCCCTCGCGGCAAATCACGCTGGTGTCAAAAGACATCAACCTGAGACTCAAGGCCGCCATCGTCGGAGTGCACACCGAGGACTACCACAACGACCAGGTGCTGGAAGATTCAGATCTGCTCTACACCGGTTACACCACACTGCCAGCCAGTTTCTGGGACAAGCACGGCGACAAGATGGAAAGCTGGCAGGACGAACGTGCCAGAGCCTGCTACCGCATTCGCGGCCCGCTTGTGAAGGACTGGCACGTTAACCAGTTCCTGCACATGGCGGATGATGCAGCGGATGAAGGCCTCGACATGGTGGTGGACTCCATCGAGGACCAAAGTGCAAAGCTGCGCGTCATCCGCAACTACCAGACCGGCAAAACGCCGGTATGGGGCATCCATGCGAAAAATCGCGAGCAGAACTTCGCGCTCAACCTTCTGCTCGATCCCGATATCGATTTCGTCAGCATTCTTGGTACCGCAGGTTCTGGCAAAACGCTGCTCACACTGGCCGCAGGCCTTGCCCAGGTCTTGGACGAACCTCGCTACCGCGAAATCATCATGACCCGCGTGACGGTGCCGCTCGGTGAAGACATCGGCTTCCTGCCCGGCACTGAGGAAGAGAAGATGACACCCTGGATGGGTGCTCTCATGGACAACCTTGAAGTGCTCACCCAAACCAGCAATGCCGGTGATTGGGAGCGCGCTGCCACCAACGACATCCTCTCGAAGCGAATCAAGATCCGCTCGCTGAACTTCATGCGCGGCCGCACCTTCCTCAACCGCTACATCATCATCGACGAGGCGCAGAATCTGACCGCCAAACAGATGAAAACGCTCATCACACGCTGTGGCCCCGGCAGCAAAATGATCTGTCTCGGCAACCTTGCGCAGATCGACACCCCGTACCTTTCCGAAACCACTTCAGGCCTGACCTACGTCGTCGACCGCTTCCAGGGCTGGCCGCACGGCGGCCACGTCACGCTGGCACGCGGCGAGCGCTCGCGCTTGGCGGCGCATGCCTCCGAAGTGCTCTAACTCGAATCCAGCACAGGAGAAAACAATGCTCGGATCACTCGCCCGCGGCGCCAAGGACGGCATGCTCGGTATGTCCATCAAGGCCTTCGTCAACGACAAATTCAGTCAGTACGGCGACGTCACCGATTGCAGTATCGACACCCGCAACAACAAGCTCGTCGTGCACGCCCTGATGAAGGGCGAGCGTGACAAGGTGACCGCTACCATCGAGCGCTACGAGATCGAGCGAGAAGGAGAAGACAGCTTCATCGTGTTGAAGCGGTTTTCAGCCTCACGCGAGTGGGTGGCGTTGTTGTTGAACCGCTACTTGAAAGATAAGCGTTACAAGCTGCCCTCTGCAGTCACCAAGCTGCTCTAACGCAGGGAGTGGATCACGCCCTGCTGGCACTGATCGGCTTCGCTTTCGTTGCGGGGTTCGTTGATGCCGTGGTCGGAGGTGGCGGCCTCATACAGGTGCCCGCCCTGTTCGTGCTCAAGCCCGACCTGCCGCCAGCGACGCTGTTCGGCACTAATAAGCTGTCTTCGATAGTTGGCACTGCCAATGCCACTTGGCAGTACGCGCGCCGCGTGCAGCTGCCGTGGCGCCTGCTGTTTCTCACCGCTGGCACAGCCTTCATCTTCTCGTTTCTTGGTGCTCGCGCGGTCAGCGTGCTGAACCCAAATGCCCTCAGGCCGATGATCATCGTGCTGTTGTTGGTGGTGTTTGTTTACACCCTTGTCAAAAAAGACTTCGGCAGCCTGCATGCGCCAAAACTCAATGCGTCGAAACAGCGGATTTTCGGCATCGCAGTCGGCGTGGTCATTGGTTTCTACGACGGTTTTTTTGGCCCCGGAACTGGCAGCTTTCTGGTGTTCGTTTTTGTTGGCGTCTTTGGTTTTTCGTTCCTGGCGGCATCGGCATCGGCAAAAGTCATCAACCTTGCAACCAACGCAGCGGCACTGGTCTGGTTCATGCCTGCGGGCCATGTGCTCTATCAAGCTGCAGTGCCCATGGCGCTCAGCAACCTGGCAGGCTCCTGGTGCGGCGCCCATCTTGCTGTGAAACGCGGCAGTGCATTCGTGCGGATGTTTTTTATCGGCGTAGTGGCACTGCTGCTGGCGCGAATGGTGTGGGACACACTGCGCGCCTGATCAGAGTCAGGCGCGCGCCCAGTCGAACGCCAGTGTCGAGGCAATGTTGGGACTGTCGGTCAACAGCATGAGCAGGCGATCCACTCCCAGCGCCACGCCGGCACAGTCGGGCAATCCATGCTCCAGAGCAGCAATCAGGTCCGCGTCTGCGGCCGGTGTTGGTTTTTTCTGCTGGGCCCGCCAGGCCGAATCTGCAGCGAATCGCCTCTCCTGCTCTGCCGCATCGGCCAGTTCATGAAATCCATTGGCTAACTCCACTCCGCGCCAGATCAGCTCGAAACGTTCCGCGACTTCTCCCCTCACCCGCGCAAGTGCAGCCTGTGAGGCGGGAAAGTCGTAGACAAAGCAGGGTTGCTGAAAACCGAGCGCGGGCGAGACGATGCTGCCAAAGAAGTAATCCAGCCAGTCGTCGCGGAAGTCGCCAAGATCCTCTGGTGGCGGTGGCGAGCGTCCTGCCGCGCAGGCTCGCATCTCTGCGATGGAAGCGCTCAACGGGTCGAAACCCGCGTGTTGTAGAAACGCATCGCGATAGCTCAGGCGCTCGAACCTCGGGTCTGCGGCGACACCGCAATGCACCATCAGCTCGACCATTTCATCCATGAGCGCATGGTGGTCAAAGCCTGGGCGATACCACTCCAGCAGCGAGAACTCGGGATTGTGGTGTCGACCCGCTTCGTCCACACGAAATACCTTGCACAGCTGCCAGATCGGCCCACTGCCCGCGCAAAGAAGCCGCTTCATCGCGAACTCAGGGGAGGTTTGCAGCCAGCGGCTCGCCTGCTCAACCTGAAAGCTATCAATATGCCGATCGACCGTACCGTGGCGTGAGAGCAGCGGAGTCTCTACCTCAAGGACATCGCGCATGGCAAAGAAAGATCGAATGCTGGCGAGTAACTTCGCGCGAGCGCGCAGTGCTTCAAGGCCCGCTGTTGGAGCCCAGAAAGGCGCCTCTACGCGACGCCCGGAATGAACGCCTGAATGGCCTTGAAGGAGTGGGTTGGATTTCATTGACGGTGCGTAAAATCGAGTGCTATAACGCGACGCAGTTGCAAGCCCACAGTGTGTGCTGCAGCCCGAGTATCCAAGCCATTTTGCATTGATCAGGGAGACGCAGGTGAAAGCAAAGAAAGCAAAACCCGCCGCGAAGAAAGCGGCCGCGAAAAAGCCGGTTGCCAAGAAAGCTGTGGCGAAGAAGGTTGCGAAGAAAGCCACCGTCAAAAAGGCCGCGCCCAAGAAGGTCACTGCCAAGAAAGCTGTGAAGGCTGCACCGAAGAAGGCCGTCAAGAAGGTCGCTGCGAAGAAGCCGGTCGCTAAAAAAGTGGCTGCCAAAAAACCCGCTGCCAAGAAAGCGGTTGCCAAGAAGCCTCTTGCCAAAAAGCCTGTCGCGAAAAAAGTGGCAGTAAAGGCTGCACCGGCTAAAAAGCCCGCAGCCAAGCCAGTGGCCAAAGCCGCTGCGAAGCCTGTTGCCAAGAAGCCCGCGCCGGTTAAGGCACCCGTAGTGAAGAAAGCCGCCGTTGTGAAGCCCGTGGTGGCCGCCACCTCAGGTGCAGTTGCAGGCGCAGCTCTTGCTTCGATGTCGCAAGACAAAGAAGAGGAAGAAGAGCAAAAAAAAAACTTAAACGTCCAGTAATCGTCGTACCAAAACCGGCAAGAACGCCGCCTGGTCCGCCAGTTCGAATCACGCCGGTTCAACGTCCCAGAGGCGCAGTGCTGACAGAAGATGAAGTCCGGCAGATGCCGGAAAGCGAATACATGAACGATGCGCAGCTGGAGTTTTTCCGCCAGCTGCTCATTCGCTCGAAAGAGGACGTCTTGAAGCGCGAGGTGGACGCCAAGGAACGGCTCCATGAGCGTGAAGTGTTCGCCGATCCAGCAGATCGCGCCACCGCAGAGGAAGAGCATTGGCTCGACCTGCGACTGCGTGAACGCGAAGCCATGTTCCTGCGCAAAGTTGACGACGCATTGCGTCGCATCAAAGACAAGGAATACGGTTATTGCGAGAAAACTGGTGAGGCTATTGGCATTCCCCGCTTGTTGGCGCGCCCCACGGCCACGGTGATCGTCGATGTGAAAGGTCTGCACGAAAAGGTGGAAACCCACTTCCGTGATCGTTAGTTAGCAATAAGTCATCACCCAAGAAAAAGCCCTGCAATGCAGGGCTTTTTTGTTACTGCTGAGCGAAGGGCTGAGGCTTACTGGGGACGGCCAACGGGGTCATCCTTGATGGCCTCGACCTGGATGGCAAGCTTCGCGAGGGTCGGGCCGTACTTCGCACCGTAGTCCATACCGAAATCCACCCGATCGAAGGAGCCCGTGGCGTCTGCGCCGCAGACTTCCTTCTTGAAGAAGGGATGCACGATGCATTTGAAGCTGCTGATGGTGAGTTTCACAGGCTTGGTCACGCCCAGCATCGTCAGCTCGCCATCGACGCCGCTGGGCGTGTCACCGGTAAAGGTGATCTTGCCGGTGTAGGTGATCGTGGGGTGCTTATCGACCTTGAAGAAGTCGTCGCCAAGCGCGTGCTCGTTCATCTTGTCATGGCCGAAGTCCACCGACTTGGCATCGATGGTGATGTTCACCGTGCCCGTCTTGGCGGCGCGGTCGAGGGCCACCTTGCCACTGCTGGTGTTGAACTTGCCACGCCAGAAGGAAATGCCCATGTGGGAGGCTTCGAAGCTGGGATAGGTGTGGCTGGCCTCGATGGTGTAGTTGTCAACAGCAGCGGTGCTGCTGAACGAGGCAACAGCGAGTGCTGCAGCAATCAGGGTGCGATTCATGGGGTGGGTTCTCCTGGGGGTGAAGGGTGAGTGACAAAATGTGATCAGTGGGACTGCACGATGCTGAAGTTCACGGTGACTGCGTCGTCCACCACCTCGTTCCATCCGGCATCGCCAATGGCAAAAACCTTGCGGGAAACCGGAATGGAGCCCGTGAAGACCGTAGCGGCCGCTTGTGGCTTGATGGTGACGGGAAAGCTGATATCGACGCTTTTGCCTTTGATGGTGAGCTTGCCGCTTGCCTGATAGCGATCACCACCAAGGGATTTGAAACTGGTGGAAACAAACGTTGCCTGCGGGTGGCTCTTGGTATCGAACCACTCCTTCTTGCGCACCTCCGCGTTGTAGTCCTCCATGCCCAGATCAAAAGCAGCCGTATCGATCTGCAGGCTGGCGCTGGAGGTTTCTGGCTTGGCGGCATTGAACTGGATCACACCTGCCGCCTTGGTGAACACCCCCTCCACAGGCACGCCAATTTGCTTGAATGTGGCAGTCACTTTGCTCTTTCTTGCATCGATACCCACCGCTGCGGAGTGGGCCATGCCAGAGAGCAGCAGCACGGCTGAAAGCCCTGCAGATACCGCGCTCCGCGTGCTCGATATAAATTTCATTGCTGCGCTCCTAAAAGGTTTTGCGGCTAAACCACATGCGGGCCAGGAGGCCATCTTTATCAACGAATTGGTGCTTCAGGGCGGCGGCAAAATGGCCTGCTACCACCCACATCAAAATGGTAGTCAGCAACTCGTGCACCTCTTTCAGCTGCCCAGCCAGGGCTTTGTCCTTAGGCACCCAGTCCGGTAGCGGAAACTGACCGAGATACACCAGCGGATAGCCGGAAGCCGAGCTGAAGGCCCAGCCTGAGAGCGGGATGGCAAACATCAGTACATAGAGCATCCAGTGTCCGGCGGAAGCCGCCAGCACTTGCCAGCGCGGAGTTTGAAGCGGCAGCGCTGGCGCTTTATGAAAAAGACGCCACAGGAGCCTGAGCGCCACCAGGCCCAACACGGTGATGCCCAACCATTTGTGCCACGAGTAGTACTGCAATTTGGTGGGCGAGATCTTCATGTCCACCATCACCACGCCCAGGGCAAAGGCCGCGATGATGAGCAGCGCGCTGAGCCAGTGCAGCGTGATAGCGGTTGCGGTGTAGCGGGTTTCAGCCATGTCAGGAGCACTCCTGATGAGATGCCAGCAGCCTAGACTCGAGCGCAGCGGGCTGAAAGCAGAATGTTTTGAGCAGTGAGGTCAACCGTGTTGACCGCGGCCTGCGACGGCGGGGAAACGGCCTGCCGTGATGGTGCCCGAACCCGGAATCGAACCGGGATACCTGTGAAGGTGAGGGATTTTAAGTCCCTTGCGTCTACCTGTTTCGCCATTCGGGCTACGTTTGCGGCGTGAAGGATAACGGCGTTTGCGGCCAATGCAGCAATCACTTCAAGCCGGCCGCGGCAGCCCCCCTTGCAAGCGGTATAGGCGAGCCCTATTTCTGGAATTGCGACGAACGATTTTGCCCATCGTCGCGTCGTTCCTATCCTCTCGTCTCGCCACTACAACCCACACAGGAAAATCTCATGTCGCTCATCAACACTGCGGTCCCTCCGTTCAAGGTCAATGCCTTCCACAACGGCAAGTTCATCGAGGTCACCGAAGCGAGCCTGAAGGGCAAGTGGTCGGTGCTGGTGTTCATGCCCGCCGCCTTTACCTTCAACTGCCCCACCGAAGTGGAAGATGCCGCCAACAGCTACGCTGAGTTCCAGAAGCTGGGTGCCGAGATCTACATCGTCACCACCGACACCCAGTTCTCGCACAAGGTCTGGCACGAAACCTCGCCCGCCGTCGGCAAGGCCAAGTTCCCGCTGGTGGGCGACCCCACGCACCAGCTCACCAAGGCATTTGGCGTGCACATCGATGCCGAAGGCCTCGCACTGCGCGGCACCTTTGTGATCAACCCGGAAGGCGTGGTGAAAACCATGGAAGTGCACGACAACGCCATCGCCCGTGACATGAGCGAAACCCTGCGCAAGCTGAATGCCGCGCAGTTTGTGGCCAGCCACCCCGGCGAAGTCTGCCCGGCTAAGTGGAAGGAAGGCGAGAAAACCCTGAAGCCCTCGCTCGACCTCGTCGGCAAGATCTAAACGCTGTCTGGCGGGGCGAACTCCTTCGCCCCGCCCTCCCCCATTTCTCACCCGCGGCGCCGCCCCAGCGGCAGCGTCACGGACGTCTGCAAGCTCAATTCAATCTCAAGCCAATCGGAGTGCGCCATGTTGGATGCCGAAATGAAGCAACAGCTCAAGGGCTACCTCGAACGCCTGGTTCGTCCGGTACAGATCACCGCCAATCTCGATGACTCCCAGGGTTCCGCCGAACTCAGCGCCCTGCTGGCCGATATTGCAGAGCTCAGCAGCCTCGTCAGCGTGACTGAGCAGCGCGACTCCGCCGAGCGGGCGCCCTCCTTCGCGCTCACCAGCCCGGGTCGGGACATCAAGCTGCGCTTTGGCGGTCTGCCGCTGGGGCACGAATTCACCTCGCTGGTGCTCGCTCTGCTGCAAACCGGCGGCTACCCGCCGAAGGTGGAGGCTGAAATCATTGAGCAGATCAAATCTCTACAGGGTCCGCTGCGCTTCGAAAGCTACTTCTCGCAGAGCTGCCACAACTGCCCGGACGTGGTGCAGGCACTGAACCTCATGGCGGTGCTCAACCCCAACATCGAACACGTCGCGCTCGATGGCGCAAGCTTCCCCAAGGAAGTGGAAGACCGGCAGGTGATGTCGGTGCCCTTCATCTTCTTGAACGGCCAGCCGTTCGGCGCCGGCCGCATGAGCGTAGAAGAGATTCTCGCCAAGGCCGATAACAAGGCGGGTGACCGCGAGGCCGCCAAGCTCAATGCCAAGGCCCCGTATGACGTGCTGATCGTTGGCGGCGGCCCCGCCGGTGCGGCTGCTGCCGTGTATGCGGCACGCAAGGGCATCCGCACGGGCGTGGTTGCAGAGCGCTTCGGCGGCCAGGTGCTCGACACGCTCGGCATTGAAAACCTCATTTCGGTGCCCGAGACCGAAGGTCCCAAGCTGGTCTCCGCGCTCGAGCAGCACGTGGGCCAGTACGAGGTGGATGTGATGAAGCTACAGCGTGCTGAAAAGCTCAGCAGCGTCGATGGTCACATCGAACTGCAACTGGCGAGCGGTGCCACGCTGAAGAGCAAGACGGTGATCCTTTCCACCGGCGCGCGCTGGCGGCAGATGAACGTGCCGGGCGAGGACCTCTATCGCAACAAGGGAGTCACCTACTGCCCGCACTGCGATGGCCCGCTGTTCAAGGGCAAGCGGGTTGCGGTGATTGGCGGTGGCAACTCAGGCGTGGAGGCCGCCATCGATCTCGCCGGCATCGTGAGCCACGTCACGCTGATCGAGTTCGACAGCAAGCTGCGCGCCGATGCAGTGCTGCAGACGAAGCTCAACAGCCTGCCCAACGTGCGCGTCATCACCTCGGCGCAAACCACCGAAGTGCTGGGAGACGGCAACAAGGTGAATGGCCTCGTCTACAAGGACCGCAACGCTGGTGAGCTGCAGACCGTCGAGCTGGAAGGCATCTTCGTGCAGATTGGTCTCTTGCCAAACAGCGACTGGCTCAAGGGCACCCTGGAGCTCTCCGCCCGTGGCGAAGTGGTGGTGGATGCCAAGGGCGCGACCTCGCTGCCCGGTGTATTCGCCGCTGGTGACGTGACCACTACTCCGTATAAGCAGATCATCATTGCGATGGGCGAAGGTTCGAAGGCGGCACTGAGCGCCTTCGATCACCTCATCCGCCAGCCCGGCGTGCAGAGCGAGACTGCTCCAGCACTAAAGGCGGCCTGAGGCTTCTTAGCGGGCGCGCCTCCTCTAAAACAGGAGGCGTGCTTGTCAGCTGGCGAGCTGTGCGCGACGCTGCGGATGTTGCCATCTCAGCACCCGGAGCACGCCACCATGCAAATCACTCCCTCAGGTCAAGCCTGCGGCGCCCTGCTGACCGGGGTCGATCTATCGCGTGAGCTGAACGACGTCACTGTCGCCGCCATCCGCAGCGCCTGGCTTGAACACCACGTTTTGGCCTTCCCGGACCAGCCCCTCAGCGATGACGACCTGGAGCGGTTCACGCTGAGCTTCGGCGGTTTCGGCGAAGACCCCTTTATCGCGCCCATTCCAGGACGTCGGCACATCATCGCAGTGGAGCGCAAAGCAGACGAAACCTCCTCGCTGTTTGCCGAGAACTGGCACAGCGACTGGAGCTTTCAGGCCCGGCCACCCGCCGGCACCTGTCTCTATGGCATCACCATTCCACCCGTGGGTGGCGACACCCTGTTCGCCAACCAGCATGCCGCGCTGGAGGCCATGCCAGACAAGCTGCGCGCCCGTATCGAGGGCCTGGTGGCCATTCATTCGGCGAAGCGCGCCTATGCGCCCGATGGCATGTACGGCGCCATGGACAAGAAGGGCCGCTCGATGGTGATCCTCCCTTCCAAGGACGCCGAGAACACCCAGCGCCACCCACTGATTCGTCGCCACCCGGAAACCGGCCGTGAGGGGCTCTTCAGCTGCTTCGGCTACATCATCGGTATTGAAGGTATGAGCGACCGTGAATCGCTGCCGCTGCTGCTGGAGCTGTATCAGTGGCAATCGCGCGAGGCGTTTCAGTACCGCCACCGCTGGCAGACCAACATGCTGCTGATGTGGGACAACCGCTCGGTGCTACATGCCGCCACCGGCGGCTATGCGGGCCATCACCGCCTCTTGCACCGCACCACCATCGCCGCTGTGTAGAGGTCCACTCAAGGCAAAGGCTAGAACATCGACACCCAGGTCACTGCGGATTCGGGATCGGGGTCCAACCGCAGGAGTGCATCAGCTTGAGCGAGATTGCCCAGCATGTGCGAGGCCTGACCGCCGAGCGTTCTGATGGCAGGTCGGCCCTCTGTATCGGGCGTGAGCACGCCACGCAACCAGAGAGTCTTCTGCGCATCACGCTTCAGGCCTGAAGGCAGCGGCACGTGCTGCCAGCGCTGTGTTGAATCCAGCCCTTGCAGGCTATCGAGTGCGGCTCGCACATACACGAGAAGGTTCACGAGCACGCTTGCCGGATTGCCCGGCAGACCAAACAGCATGGTCTTGCCATGCTGCGCGACGTAGAGCGGCATGCCGGGCTTCTGCGCCACTTTCCAGAACAGTCGCGCGGCGCCGAGCGACTCGGCCCCG
>CAMTXV010000256.1:0-3835 GCA_947085665.1 uncultured Sinobacteraceae bacterium
ACACGACGCTCTTCCGATCTCTTCACCGACCGGTGCGCCCAAGGCCCGGTGCGGGTGGCGAGCCTGATGCGCGCCAACAACGAAACCGGCGTGGTGCAAGACACCGCGCGAGCCGCCGCGCTCGTGCGCCAGGCTGGCGGCTGGCTGCATGTGGACGCCACCCAGGCCGCCGGCAAGCTGCCGCTATCGATGAGCGAAACCGGCGCGGACCTGCTGACGCTGAGCAGCCACAAGCTCTACGGACCCAAGGGTATTGGCGCGCTGGTGGTGCGTGCGGAAGTTGACCTCGCCCCTCTACTGCACGGCGGCGCGCAGGAGCGCGGCCTGCGCGGCGGCACGGAGAATCTGCCTGCCATTGTCGGTTTCGGTGCGGCAGCCGAACTGGCCGCGTTGGAGCTGGCCGAGCGCGGCGCGCACGTACGGGCGCTGCATGAACAGCTGGAATTGGGCCTGAAGGAGATTCCCAGCGTCACCGTTTTCGGCGCCGCCGCCGAGCGCATGGGCAACACCACACAGTTCGCGCTGGCAGGCTGGGATGGCGAGGCCCTGCTGATGCACCTCGACCGCAAGGGCTTTGCCGTGAGCAGCGGCTCCGCCTGCGCCAGCGGCAGCGGCGAGCCCAGCCACGTGCTGCTGGCGATGGGGGTAGATGCCGTCACGGCCAAGGGTGCGGTGCGGGTGAGTTTCGGCAAGGACAACACCGCTGCCGATGTCACGGGCTTTCTGGCCGCCCTGGCCAGCTTTGTGCGGCACTGAGTGATGATCTACCTCGACTACGCCGCCACCACGCCGCTCGCCGCCGAGGCGCTGGCGGCCATGCAGCCCACGCTGACGACGCTGTTCGCCAACGCCGCCAGCGACCACGCGCCAGGCCGCCGGGCGCGCAAGGTAGTGGAGGCCGCGCGCGCGCAGGTGGCGGCATTGATTGGTGCGAGTCCTGAGGAAATCATCTGGACCAGCGGTGCCACCGAGGCCAACAACCTCGCCATCAAGGGCGCGGTCGAATTCCGCGGCATCGATAACGCCCACATCGTCACCAGCAAGACCGAGCACAAATGCGTGCTCGACACCTGCCGCCATCTGGAGTCCAGCTACGGCGCGCGTGGCCTGAAGGTGACTTACCTCAAGCCCGGCAGCGATGGCTGCGTCACCGCCGCCCAGGTGCTGGCCGCACTCACGCCGCAGACGGTGCTGGTGTCGCTGATGTGGGTGAGCAACGAGCTTGGCACGGTAAACGAGATCGAGGCGTTGGCGCCCCAGCTGCGGGAGCGCGGCGTGCTGCTGCATGTGGATGCCGTGCAGGCGGCGGGCAAGCTGCCGATTGATCTGGCGGCCACGCCCATCGATCTGCTCTCGCTCAGTGCCCACAAGATCTACGGCCCCAAGGGCATCGGAGCGCTGTTTGTGCGCAAGCGGCCACGTGCGCGGGTGGCACCGCAGCTGCACGGCGGCGGCCAGGAGCAGGGCATGCGCTCGGGCACCCTGAGCCCGCACCAGTGCGTGGGCATGGGCGCTGCATTTGAGTTGGCAGCAATACGGCTGCTGGATGACGCGGTCCACCTGGCGGCGCTGCGCGACCGGCTGTGGTCACGCCTGCAGGCGCTGCCGCGTGTGCATCGCAATGGCACCGGCCCTGCCGCCCCGCACATTCTCAATGTCAGCTTCGAGGGTGTGGAGGGCGAGGCCCTGCGCGCCATGCTGCCGGGGCTGGCGGTGTCTTCGGGCTCCGCCTGTTCCAGTGCCACCGCAGAGCCCAGCTATGTGCTGCGCGCCCTGGGCCGCAGCGATGCCCTCGCCAATGCCTCGCTGCGCTTTTCACTCGGGCGTGCCACCACCGAACAGGACATCGACACGGCTGCACGGCAGCTGGTGGACGCCGTGCTCTGGCTGCGGGAGATCAGCGGCGAAGGCGCGGGTGAAGCCCCCCAGCCGGCGATTCTCGACAACAGCTTCGAGTATCCGGCCCCGATCTGGACGCAGTTTCTCGAAGCCGCCAGCAATGCCGGCAGCTATCCCGAAGGCACTCCGGGCTTGACCACGGTGAGGGTCGAGAACCGCGCCAGCGCCTCCTGGCTGGCGCTGCACTGCATCGTTGAAGCGGGGCAGGTGACAGACGCACGCTTCACCGCCTTTGGCTGCCCGGTGGGCCTCGCGGTGGGGCACTACCTGGCGGCTGCCGCCATCGGCCAGCCGCTTACCGCACTGACCGGCCTGGGCACGGCCCAGCTGCGTCAGGTGCTTGAAATACCGGACGACAAGCTCCACTGTGCCCTCATGGGCGAAGACGCCCTCAAGTTGCTCTCCACCGCTGCCCGTCCATGATCCAGCTCACTGCCCCTGCCGCCAAACGCATCAACGCCCAGCTCGCCAAGCGCGGTTCCGGCGTGGGTTTGCGCCTGGGCGTGAAGAAGTCTGGCTGCTCGGGCTGGGCCTATGTGCTCGACTACGCCGATGCCATCGAGCCCGGCGACCAGGTGTTCGAGACCGAGGGCGCCAAGGTGGTGGTCAAGACCGATCAGCTCGACAAGCTCAATGGCATCACCCTCGACTTTCAGCGCGATGGCCTGAACGAAGCCTTCAAGTTCATCAATCCGAACGTGAAGGGCGAGTGTGGTTGCGGCGAAAGCTTTGCAGTCTGACGGCTGCGCTTTGCAGGGCTGCTGGGAAAGCCCTGCGGTCTGAGCTTCTCGTCGTGCTGCGCTGCGTCATTTGACGCCCCGCTGGGCTACAATGCTGATCCCGCGACGTTTTTAGGCCCGAATGGTTGGGCCGCCCCGGATGGTTTTGGGGCAACGCGCATCAACCCCCAGCCGGAAGACCGCACATGGCCATCGAACAAACCTTTTCCATCCTCAAGCCCGACGCAGTGGGCAAGAACAAGATCGGCGCGATCATCCAGCGCCTCGAAGACGCCGGCCTCAAGATCGTCGCCGCGCGCATGATCCACCTCTCGAAGAGCGAGGCCGAAGGCTTCTACGCCGTTCATAAAGAGCGCGGCTTCTTCGGTGACCTCATCAAGTTCATGATCTCCGGCCCGGTGATGGCGATGGTGCTCGAAGGCGAGAACGCCGTCGCCCAGTACCGCGACGTGATGGGCGCCACCAACCCCAAGAACGCCGCCCCCGGCACCATCCGCGCCGACTTCGCCGACTCGATCGACGAGAACGCCGCCCACGGTTCGGATTCGCTCGAAAACGCGAAGATCGAAATCGCCTACTTCTTCCGCTCGACGGAAGTCTGCCCGCGCACTCGCTAAGGCATGACTGAAAGCGCGCCCAGCACCGACGCGACCCTGCCGACAGTCAATCTGTTCGGCCTGGATCGCACCGGCCTGCGCGCGCTGTTCGCGGAGCGGGGGGAGAAACCCTTCCGCGCCGACCAGGTGATGCAATGGATCTACCGTCGCGGTCTCGATGACTTCGACGGCATGACCAATGTCGCGAAAGACCTGCGCGAGAAGATGAAGCACTGGTTCTCGATTGAGACGCCTGAGCTGATCGCCGAACAGACTTCTACCGACGGCACCCGCAAGTGGGTCTTGCGGCTGGACGGCGGCAATGCCGTCGAAACCGTTTACATCCCCGAAGACAATCGCGGCACGCTCTGCATCAGTTCGCAGGTCGGCTGCGCGATGGACTGCTCGTTCTGCTCCACCGGCAAGCAGGGTTTCAACCGCAACATGACGGCGGCGGAGATCATCGCCCAGGTCTGGTTCGTGGCCCGCGCACTCGGCAGCGACTTCCAGAACGAGCGCGTCATCAGCAACGTCGTGTTCATGGGCATGGGCGAGCCCATGGCCAACTACCAGCCGGTGGTCACAGCTATTCGCATCCTG
>CAMTXV010000257.1:0-5607 GCA_947085665.1 uncultured Sinobacteraceae bacterium
CTGCGCAGGAGAACCCCCATGAATTCGCCCCCCACCCGCCGCCTCGCCCGCCGCTTTGCCCATAGCCTGTGCGCTGTGGCGCTGCTCGCCGGCCTCACTGCTTGCAACGACACCAACAACCCGCCGCTGCTGATGCCCCCCGGCACGCCGCCGCCCACCGCACCAGCCGTCATGCAAACCGTGAGTGGCGTTGCCGCGCTCGGCGCACCCCTGAGCGGCGCCAGCATTGCCCTGCGCTGCACGGGCTTTGAGGGCAGCAGCACCAGCAGCGGCAACGGCGCCTGGAGCGCCACCGTGCCGCAGTCGGCCCTGCCTTGCGCCATTCAGCTCACCGGCGGCATGGTGGGGGGTGCAGTCAACAGCCTCACCCTGCATAGCTTCGTGGCGGCCGGCAGCGGCAATCTGGGCGCGCAGATCACCCCGCTCACCGAGCTGGTTCTGGCGCGCGCCGTGCAGTCAGCCACCGGGCAAACTCTGGCCGACTGGTTTGCCAGCAGCACGCTCAGCAGCAGCTTTGGCCCCGTGGGTTCGGCGCTGGCCGATGCGGTGAGTGCCCTGCAAACCGCGCTGGGCAACGCCGGCTACACGGTGCCCGCCAACTTTGCCCCGCTCACGCAGGGCTTCACCGCCGCCGCAGGCGACCCCTACGACGATCTGCTGGAAGCGCTGCGCGCCGGGCTTGAAGCCAGCAGCCAGACCTATGCGCAGATGACCACCAGCTTCGCCAGCGGCGGCGCCCTGCCCGCTGCGGAAGCAAGCAACGGCCCAGCCGAACCAGACCCCGAAGCCCCTGAGGGCATCGAACTGGTGACTGCCTATGCCGGCAGCTACAGCGTGCAGGCCACCAGCGGCAGCCATGCGCGCGGCACGGTGGTGATCGGCAGCGATGGCCAGATTGATTTCGACAGCGACAAGTCCTTCGCGCCCGCCGAGTTTCTCGGCATCTTCGACCGCCGCAATGTCAGTGATTCCGCTGGCGGGCCGCGCATTCAGGTGGAGCTCGCCGAAACGGCCACTCTGCCGCAGCGCCGCGTGCGCCTCTTCGTCGACACCGCCACCGACACCGCCATCGGCTTTGCCTTCTATCCGGACGTGACGGGCAACAACCCGGATGCCAACGCGGTGGTGGTGACCGTCACCGATGACGCACCCGCCACGCCGGTTGAGCCTGCGCCGACGCCCACCGGCGACGGTGCGGCCCTGAATGGCGGTAACGGGGCCACCGGCACGGTGGGCAGCACCAGCTACGCCTACACCGCCAATGTGCAGTGGGGTGCCAGTGGTAACTTCCTGGCCGCGCAGGACGGCATCACCCGCTGGGACATCGGCACCCTGCCGCTCAGCACCGGCACGGTGGCCTGCAAGAGCAACGAGACGCAGCCGCGCATCCAGCTCACAGTCGCTGGCGTGGTGTACAGCACCGCACCCGATGCTGGCAGCTGCAGCATCGAGATCACCACCGTCAGCAGCACCGAGGTGGAGGGCCGCTTTGCCGCCACCTTGATCGCACAGGACGGCTCGGTGTTCGGCACCGTACGCGATGGCTATTTCCGCTCGCGCGTGGCCGCCGGCGGTGGCAGCAGCGGCCCCGACCTGCCGCCCGGCAGCATCGACCGCGAGGCCAGTGGCTTCAACACCAACCAGAGCGGCAACAACACGGCCGCGGTGAATGCCGCAGTGGATGCCTTCAGCGGTCGCTTCGCGGTGGCCATCTACTCCACGCCAGTGGGCGAGGAAGCGAAGCTGGGGCGTGCCACGCTGGTGATTTCCCGCAGCGGCGATACCGCCACCGCGCAGCTGCTGGACGCCGATGGCAACGCCCTGGCTGATGTGCAGGCCGTACCCACCGACGGCAGCGAGAACGGCCAGGGCAACCGCGTGCAGGTGCTGGGCTTTGGCGACCGCCGCACCTTGGAAGTGCGCCGCTTCGCCAGCGCCTACCGTAATGTCACACCCACCTTCGCAGCCGACGGCAGCATCAGCGGCCTGGTGGGCGATACCGATACCGGCATCTTTCTGTTCCGCAATCACATCGTGTCATTCGGCAGCACGGTGCCGGCGGTGTTTGGCCTCATCGATGGCAGCTGGCGCGGCCCGCAGCTCGCCAACACCTGCGGCAAGCCGGATGTGACCGTCACCATCAGCGAAGCCGGCGCCGTCACCAATGCCGGCACCGCCAGCGTGGACTGCTCGGCGCAGAGCATCAGCAGCACCTGGGACGGACAGGACGATTTCATCGTGCCCTACGTGCTCGACCGTGGCGATGGCACCAGCCAGCAGGGGTTCGAGATCGTGCTCAACACCACGCGCAATGGTGGTTCCTCGCCCAGCGGCGGCATTCGCATCCGGGTGGATTCAGTCACCGCACCCAGCGGGCTGGATGAAGTGTTCTCCGGCATCAACGGCAGCGCCGGCAACATCGAAGTGGTGGATCCCGTCCTGCAACCCTGAGCCGCAGCCGGCAGCACTCGCAGCCACAGGCCCCGGTCACCGACCGGGGCTTTTCTCATGGCGCGAGGTGGCCTCGTTAGACTGCGCCGCCGCTGCCCGCCCCTGACGTCTCATGTCGCCCCCGAACGAATCCTTCTGCTGGAAACCTTTCAACGCGCTCAGCACCACCGAGCTGTATGCCCTGCTCAAGCTGCGCAGCGAAGTGTTCGTGGTGGAACAGAACTGTGTGTTTCTTGATCTCGACGACCACGACCAGAGCGCCCTGCACCTGTTGATGCACGACGCCACCGGCGTGCTGGTGGGCTACACGCGCCTGCTGCCACCGGGCGAGAAATACGCCGAGCCTTCGATTGGCCGCGTGGTGGTTTCGCCCCGCGTGCGCGCCACGGGCGCTGGCCAGCGCTTGATGGCCGAGAGCGTGCGCGGTGCGCGCCGGCACTACCCAGGGCTGCCGAATCTCATCTGGGCACAGGCGCATCTGCAGCGCTTCTATTCGGGCTTCGGCTTCGTCACCGAAAGCGAGCCGGAACTGGAAGACGGGATCCTGCACGTGTTCATGCGTTTGCCTGCGTAAGCGATCTGGGGATTTCAAGGACTGCCAGTGGCAGTCCTTGCCCAGATTGCGGGCGGGGCTGGGGCCCCGCCCCGGGGCGCCCAACCGTTAGAATCATGGCCCCGAGCTGGTTCTTCGCCTGATGTACACCCAATTCTTCAATCTGCGGGAGATGCCCTTCAGCATCGCGCCCGACCCCGCCTATCTCTACATGAGCCCGCGCCACCAGGAGGCGCTCGGCCATCTGCTCTACGGCACCGGCCAGTACGGCGGCTTCGTGCAGCTCACGGGCGAGGTGGGCACCGGCAAGACCACGATCATCCGCACTCTGCTGGCACAGCGGCTGGATAACGTGGATGTGGCGATGATCCACAACCCGCGCCAGAGCGAGCGCGAGTTTGTGCAGAGCATCTGCGATGAACTGGGCGTGGACTACAACAAGGCCGACCCCACGCTGAAAACGCTGGTGGATGCGCTCAATGCCTACCTGATCGAACGCCACACCGCAGGCCGCCGCACGGTGCTCATCATCGACGAGGCGCAGCAGCTCGCCCCCGATGTGCTGGAGCAGGTGCGCCTGCTCACCAACCTCGAAACCAGCAAAGAGAAGCTGCTGCGCATCATGCTCATCGGCCAGCCGGAGCTCGCCGAGCTGCTGGCGCGGCAGGACCTGCGCCAGCTGGCGCAGCGCATCACCGCGCGCTACCACCTCACGCCGCTGTCGGGCGATGAAACCGTGGAATACATCGCCCACCGCCTTCAGGTGGCGGGCGGTGCGCGCGATCTGTTCACGCCGGCGGCCATCAAGCTCATCCATCGTCACTCTGGCGGCATTCCGCGTCTCATCAACATCCTCTGCGACCGCGGCCTGCTGGGCGCCTACTCGCAGAGCGTTCGTCAGGTGACGCCGGAGCTGATTGGTCTGGCAGCAGCTGAAGTGTTCGGCGCGCCCGCAGCGCTCATTGCCGGCACCCGCCGCAGTGCGGCTGCACCGCGCCGCGAGCCGCGCTTCAAGATGCCGACGCTCAAGCTGCCCGCCCTGCCCGGTGGCTGGCTGCGCTGGGCCGAGGGTACGCTGGTGCTGGCCGGTTTGCTGCTGGCGGTGCTGCTGATCGGCCGTGAATGGAATCGTCCGCCTGCCACTCCAGAAGCCATTCCCCAGAGTGCCGCGCCCGTGATGAGCAGCGAAACCGCAGCCACCAACGACACCTCCGTTCCAGCTAGGGCTACGGCTGCGGTGCCTGAACCGGCTCCCGCCGCACCCGCCGCCACGACGGATGGCCGCAGCCCCGTCGCCACCGCCTATGCACCGCTCAACAGCCTGGTGCTGCGCCTCGCCCAGCTCTGGCAGCCCGGTGCCACGCTCACGCGCGGCGAGCGTGCCTGCATCTCGCTGCGGCGCTCGCAGCTGGAATGCCTGAAGGGCAACGCCGAGTGGAGCGATCTCGTGGCCATGAATACGCCGGCGGTGCTCACGCTCTCTGAAAACGGCGTGCTGCATTACGTGCTGCTGCGCGAGCTGCGCGACGACGAGGCCACGCTGCTGAGCCCGCGCGGCACCCAGAAAGTGCCGCTGGCGGCACTCGACACCCTATGGACCGGCGAATACCTGCTGCTGTGGCGCCGCGAAACCGACGAAACGCTGATTGGCCCCGACATCAAGGGCGAGCCCATCCTGTGGCTGCGCAACCGCGTCGCCGCGCGCCTGGGCGCTGCCGCTGACGTGAACACCACCGACCCCACCTGGGACGAAGCCCTGCGCAAGCAGGTGCAGCGCGTGCAGTCGCAAGTGGGTGCGCGACCCGACGGCATTGCCGGCCCTCGCACCCTGCTGGCGCTGGCCACGCCACCCAAGCCGACGCTCGCCCCGAGCCGGAAGAACCCATGAGCCTGATCCTCGATGCGCTGAAGAAAGCCGAGCAGGATCGCCACGCCGGCCAGGCGCCAGTGATTGACGAGATGCTGGTGCGCCGTGCGCCAGCAGCCCGCCGCCGCGAGAGCGATGCCCAGCAGATTGTGCTGATGGCCGGCGCCATTGCCGCCCTGCTGTTTGCCATGGCGGGCGTGACCTACTGGCTGTGGCCCAGCAGCGCGCCTTCAGTGGAACCCACTGCTGCGACCACAGCGCCCGCCACCGTGGCCGCCAACAACGAGCCCGCCCTGCGCGTGGACCCCGAGCGTCTGGTGGAACCCGTGGCCGATGTGCCGGAAGACCCCGTGCAAAGCGGCGACACCGGCGCGGCCGCAGCAATCACCATGGACGAGCTGGATGGCGAGCTGCCCCCGCTCCCGGTGCCCAGAGCGCCACCGGAGCCTCAGCCCCTCGTCGCCGCGCCCACCCCGGCACCTGAACCGGCACCTGCACCGGCAGCACCGCCCCCCGCACCGGCCCTGGCGGTAGCGCCGCCGGTCGAGCCGACACCGGCACCGGCGCCCGTCGTGGAAACCAGCGTGCGCGCCCTGAAAGAAATGCCGCCCGCCTTCCGCAGCGAGTTCCCGCGTCTGGTGGTGGATGTGCACGTCTACAACGACAACCCGCTGCGCCGCTTCGTGCTCGTCAATGGCAAGAAGTATCGCGAGACCGACACCCAGATCGGAAGAGC
>CAMTXV010000258.1:0-7568 GCA_947085665.1 uncultured Sinobacteraceae bacterium
CGCGGACATACGGTGTCTCGATAACGCCAAAGTCGTTCGTACGGGCATGAGTGGCGAGCCGCAGAATAAGGCCGATGTTCTGGCCCTCCGGCGTGTGTATTGGGCAGAGCCTGCCATAGTGGCTCGAGTGCACGTCACGCACCTCGAAGCCAGCGCGCTCGCGGGTGAGGCCGCCCGGCCCAAGGGCGGAAACGCGGCGCTTGTGGGTGATCTCGGAGAGCGGGTTGTTCTGGTCCATGAACTGCGAGAGCTGGCTGGAACCGAAGAACTCCTTCATCGCCGCACCCACCGGCTTGGCGTTGATGAGGTCCTGCGGGGTCAGGTTCTCGGCTTCGGCGAGTGCGAGGCGCTCGCGCACGGCGCGCTCGACGCGAACCAGACCGGTGCGGAAGACGTTTTCGGTCATCTCGCCGACGGCGCGGATGCGGCGGTTGCCGAGGTGATCGATGTCATCCGTCTGGCCTTCGCCGTTGCGGATCGAGATGATCTCCTTCATCACCGCGATGATGTCTTCGGTGTCGAGGATGCCAGGGCCGGTGACGCTGTCACGGCGCAGACGGCGGTTGAACTTCATGCGGCCGACGCCCGACAGATCGTAGCGGTCGGGTGAGAAGAACAGGCTGTTGAACAGGGTCTCGGCGGCGTCCTTCGTCGGCGGCTCGCCGGGGCGCATCATGCGGTAGATCTCGACCAGCGCTTCGAGACGCGTCTTCGAAGGGTCGATGTTCAGCGTGGTGGAAACGTACGGGCCCTTGTCGAGATCGTTGACGTAGAGCGTGCGCAGCTCACTGATGCCGGCCGAGCGGAAGCTCGCCAGCAGTTCGGGCTTGATCTCGCTGTTGGCCGGGGCGAGCACTTCGCCCGTTTCGGCATTGATGATGTCGTGCGAGAGGATGCGGCCGGTGAGGTAGTCATCCGGCACGGCCAGCGCTTTAAGGCCGGCTTCCTGGATGAGCTTGATGTGACGGGCAGTGATGCGCTTGCCCTCTTCCACCAGCACCTTGCCTTTGCCGACGATATCGAACTGTGCGGTTTCACCGCGCAGGCGCTCGGCCACGAGCTTCAGCTCGGCCCCATCGGCAGCGAGCGTGAAGGTGTTCTGCTCGTGGAAGGTTTCGAGCATCTTCTGGTTGTCGAAGGACAGCGCGCGCAGCAGGATCGTGGCCGGCAGCTTGCGGCGACGGTCGATACGCACGAACAGGTTGTCCTTGGGGTCGAACTCGAAGTCGAGCCAGGAGCCGCGATACGGAATGATGCGAGCGCTATACAGCAGCTTGCCGGAGGAGTGCGTCTTGCCACGGTCGTGGTCGAAGAACACGCCGGGTGAGCGGTGCAGCTGGCTGACGATGACGCGCTCGGTGCCGTTGATGATGAAGGTGCCGTTGCCGGTCATGAGCGGAATCTCGCCCATGTAGACCTCCTGCTCGCGGATGTCCTTCACCTTCTTCTCTTTCGACTCGCGGTCGAAGATGGCGAGACGCGTCGTCACCTTCAAGGGAGCGGCGTAGGTGAGGCCACGGATGCGGCATTCCTTCTCGTCGAAAATGGGCTCTTCAAAGCGGTACTTCACGAACTCCAGCGCTGCCGAGCCGTTGTAGGCCGTCATCGGGAACACGGATTTGAACGCGGCCTGCAGGCCGGCATCCTTGCGCTTGGACGGGATGATCCCGGCCTGCAAGTAGTCGCGGTAGGAGTCGATCTGCGTAGTCAGCAGGTACGGCACCTCCATGGTTTCAGTCTGCTTGCGAAAATCCTTGCGGATGCGCTTTTTCTCGGTAAACGAGTAGGCCATCGGTCGTGTTCCTTCTAAGAGTCAATCAAGCCGCATGAGTGGAATGCGGTCGTTTGCACGCTGTGATGCGCGGTGTGCAAACGACTGGATTCCAGCGCGGTTTTAGTGAAGCCAACAAAAACAGCAATGGGCCGGGAGCCTTTCGACTCCCAGCCCTTGCTTTCAGCTTGTGTAGCTAGATTCGTCAAGTCGTATCGACAAGTTTTTTTCGCGGCGCTGCTAAGCGGCGCTGCTCAAAAAAACTTACTTGATCGTGACGGTGCCGCCAGCTTCGGTGATCTTGGCCTTGAGGGCGTCGGCATCAGCCTTGTTCACGCCTTCCTTCACGGTCTGCGGGGCGCCTTCGACGAGGTCCTTGGCTTCCTTCAGGCCGAGGCCGGTGATCTCGCGAACCACCTTGATCACGTTGACCTTCTTGGCAGCGTCAACAGCGGTCAGCACCACCGTGAACTCGGTCTGCGCTTCAGCAGCCGGAGCGGCAGCGGCGGCGGGGCCGGCAGCAGCAGCAACCGGGGCAGCAGCGGTCACGCCGAACTTGTCTTCCATCATCTTGACCAGCTCAACCACGTCCATCACGGACATCTTGGCGATTGCGTCGAGAACGTCTTCTTTGCTCATTTGAAACTCCGAAAATTAAAAGTGTTTAACAGCTAGAGAGGTAGCGAAAGTCTTTGGACTTAGGCCGCTTCGCCAGACTTGTCGGCAACGGCCTTGACCGTGCGGACCAGCTTGGTGTGCGGTGCGGCCAGGGTTCCGACGAACTTCTGGATCGGTGCCTTCATCGTGCCCATGAGCATCGAGATGGCCTGATCCTTGGTCGGCAGCGTGGCAAGACGGTCGATGTCGGAGGCGGGGTACATCGTCCCACCGACTGCGAGCGACTTCACGACGAGCTTGTCGTTTTCCTTGGCAAAGTCCTTGATGACGCGGCCCACAGCGCCCGGATCGTTCAGAGAGAACCCGAGAACCAGAGGACCAACCAGCGCAGGCGTGAGGCACTCGAATTCAGTGCCCTTCACAGCCTGGCGAGCCAGCGTGTTCTTCACCACGTGCAGGTAGATCCCGTTTTCACGGGCCTTCACACGCAGTGCATCGAACTTGCCAGCCGTCAGACCGCGATACTCGGCAGCAACTGCCGAGAGTGCGCGCATGGCGACGTCGTTGACTTCCGCGACCAGGACCTTCTTGTCTTCCAACTTGAGAGGCATGTTGAATACAGCTCCTGGTAGCGTTGCGAAACCGATACCGCACTCTTGCGAGCGGGCATCGGGCTAAGCGGTGCGCATCCTTCTAGCTGGTGGGCTGTCAGGGTTCACACCATCTGCGTCAGTGCCCCATTGCTTCGGGCTTTAGTCCAAGCTGCTTCCATTGCTGGAGACTTGGCGCTGACGGTCTTTGATGGAATGGCCTTGAGAGCCACACCACAAAGTTCTGGTTTTGGTGAGGGCGGCTGCTTTCGCAGCCTGTGAGGGCGCTCGTCGCTATGCGACTCGCTGTGAGGACGGCGCTTCGCGCCTGTGAGGAATCAGCAACAGCACAGTGCTGTGGCTTTTTCCTCACAGCCCGCGCTAGCGGGCGACCTCACAGGGCAGCGTCAGCGCCCGACCTCACAGGGCCGCGCAAGCGGCCCGACCTCACCCACTAATTCACTCCGGCAGACTGCCGAGATCGACGACGACGCCAGGACCCATGGTCGTGGAGAGCGTCACCTTCTTGATGTAAACACCCTTGGCTGACGAAGGCTTGGCCTTGCGGATGTCGCGCATCACAGCCGCCAGGTTGTCGACCAGCTTCGATTTCTCGAAATCAGCGGAACCCACAGAGGCGTGCAGGATGCCGGCCTTGTCGGCGCGGAACTTGGCCATACCGGCCTTGGCGTTCTTGACCGCCTGGACGACGTCGGCGGTGACGGTGCCGGTCTTCGGGTTCGGCATCAGGCCGCGGGGGCCCAGCACCTGACCCAAGGAACCCACAACGCGCAAGGCGTCGGGCGAGGCGATAACGACCTGATAGTTCAGGTCGCCACCCTTCATGGCGGCAGCAAGGTCATCCATACCCACGGCATCGGCGCCGGCGGCAAGTGCTTCGGCAGCCTTGTTGCCCTGCGTGAACACGGCGACGCGGACGGTCTTGCCGTTGCCATGCGGCAGCACGGTGGAGCCGCGCACGTTCTGGTCGGACTTCTTGGGGTCGATGCCGAGGTTGACGGCGACGTCGACCGATTCCTTGAACTTGGCAGTCGAGCATTCCTTGAGGATGTCGAGAGCCGCTTCAACGGTGTAGCTCTTGCCAGCCTGAACCTTGGTGGCAAAGAGTTTTTCGCGCTTGGTAACTTTCATGGCGAGTCTCCTTAGGCCTTGAGGTCAGAATCGACGCCCATCGAACGGGCAGAGCCGGCGATGGTGCGGATGGCGGCATCCATGTCAGCCGCGGTGAGGTCGGGCCACTTGGCCTTGGCGATCTCTTCGAGCTGCTTGCGATTGATCTTGCCAACCTTCTTGGTGTTGGGGTTCGAGGAACCCGACTCCAGACCGAGGGCCTTCTTGATGAAGAAGGTGGCGGGCGGGGTCTTCATCACGAAGGTGAAGGACTTGTCCGAATACACGGTGATGACCACCGGGATCGGCATGCCGACTTCAAGCTTCTGCGTGGCTGCGTTGAACTCCTTGCAGAACGCCATGATGTTCACGCCCTGCGAACCGAGCGCGGGACCGATCGGCGGCGAGGGATTTGCTTTGCCAGCTGCAACCTGCAGCTTGACGTAGCCTTGGACTTTCTTGGCCATGGATAACTCCTGCTAGATGGGTGCTAACGCCTCAGTGGCTTCACTGGCGGCTCCCCGGAAACCCTTCCGAAATGGCTAATTGCGGAAGAGAACGACCCCGAACGCTTACGCGCTCGGGGGTACAAAACTGACGGACGACCTAGGTTTTCTCGACCTGCGAGAACTCCAGCTCCACCGGGGTCGCGCGACCAAAAATCATCACGGCGACACGCAGACGGCTCTTTTCGTAGTTGACCTCTTCGACCACACCGGTGAAGTCGGCGAAAGGACCATCGTTGACTCGCACCTGCTGGCCCGGCTCGAAGAGCGTCTTGGGCTTGGGCTTGTCAACCGCTGCCTTCATGCGGTTCAGGATGGCATCGGCCTCCTTATCGCTGATGGGGGCGGGCTTTTCGGCCGTGCCACCAATAAAGCCCAGCACTTTCGGCGTGGACTTCACGAGGTGCCAGGTGTCTTCGTTCATTTCCATGCTGACGAAGACATAGCCAGGGAAGAACTTGCGCTCGGTCGTGCGCTTCTGGCCATCCTTGATCTCGACCACTTCTTCGGTCGGAACCTGGATTTCACCAAACTGCTCATCGAGTCCTGCACGGGTGATGCGCTCCTTGAGCGCCTTCGCCACGCTGTTTTCGTACTGGGCGTACGCGTGCACCACATACCAACGCATGGTCATTAACCCCGTCCAGTCAGTTTTTCGACGCCAAAGAGCAGTGTGCTGTCCAGCCCCCACATCAACAGCGTCATGATGACCACCACCACAGCGATGATCAGGGTGGTCTGCACGCTTTCCTGCTTCGTCGGCCACACCACCTTGCGCAGCTCGGTGCGAGCACCGGAGATCGACGACCAGATGTCTTGGCCGGTCTGCGTGCGATAGCCCATGGCGGCAGCCGCAGCAAAGGCTGCGAGCAGAATCAGCAGGCGCACCACCGTGGGCAGCTGCGGATTGAAGTAATAGAAAGAAAAGAGACCGCCAACGAACAAGGCAACTGCAATCAGCAGCAGCACAGGGTCTTTGCGGGAGGGGCTGGTCTCAACGACTTGGGATTCCATCATCAACTCTTGAAGGTGCAATTCACTCGTGGAACCTCGGGCCCGACATACAGCATTCACGCTTTGCAGCTGGCAGGGAGAGAGGGCTTCGAACCCCCAACCTTCGGTTTTGGAGACCGACGCTCTACCAATTGAGCTATCCCCCTGCGGACCGAAAACGAATTGAAATGCTGTCGCGTCTAAACCAAAAGGGGCGCGATGATACGCGCCCCTTCGGTTTTAAGTCAAACCCCAACGGGGTTCGGCTTAGGCAAGACTTGCGCCAATGCGCAAGCGCTCTTGCTTAGGCCAGGATTTTCGTCACCACGCCGGCGCCGACGGTGCGGCCGCCCTCGCGGATGGCGAAGCGAACCTGCTCTTCCATGGCGATGGGGGCGATCAGCTCGACCGTCATCTGCACGTTGTCGCCCGGCATCACCATCTCGACCCCTTCCTTCAACTGGCAGGCGCCAGTGACGTCAGTGGTGCGGAAGTAGAACTGCGGACGGTAGTTGTTGAAGAAGGGGGTGTGACGGCCGCCTTCTTCCTTGGTCAGCACATACACCTCACCTTCAAACTTGGTGTGGGGCTTGATGCTGCCGGGCTTGCAGAGTACCTGGCCACGCTCGATTTCTTCCTTCTTGGTGCCGCGAAGGAGAAGACCGACGTTGTCGCCTGCCTGGCCCTGGTCGAGCAGCTTGCGGAACATTTCGACGCCGGTGACGATGGTCTTGACGGTGTCGCGGAAGCCCACGAGTTCGCACTCTTCGCCGACCTTAACGATGCCGCGCTCGATACGGCCGGTGGCGACGGTGCCGCGGCCGGAGATGGAGAACACGTCTTCGACGGGCAGGAGGAAGGGCTTGTCGGTTTCGCGGGTGGGCTCGGGGATCCAGGTGTCCAGGGCGTCGTAGAGCTTCTGGAGGTTGGCAATACCGTCGGCGTCCCCCTTGATGGCCTGGGTGGCGGAGCCGCGGATGACGGGGGTGTCAGCCGAGAAACCATACTTTTCAAGCAGGTCGCGCACTTCCATTTCAACGAGGTCGAGCAGTTCGACGTCGTCGACGAGGTCGCACTTGTTGAGCCAGACAACGATCTTGGGAACGTTGACCTGCTTGGCGAGCAGAACGTGCTCGCGGGTCTGGGGCATGGGGCCGTCAGTGGCGCTCACGACCAGAATGGCGCCGTCCATCTGGGCAGCACCGGTGATCATGTTCTTGACGTAGTCGGCGTGGCCCGGGCAGTCCACGTGGGCGTAGTGACGCGCTTCGGTTTCATACTCAACGTGCGAGGTCGCAATCGTGAGGATCTTGGTGCTGTCGCGGCGACCCTGCGACTCAGAGGCCTTGGCCACTTCGTCATACGCCACATACTTGGTGTTGCCAAACTTGTCCGATGACACCTTGGTCAAGGCAGCCGTCGTGGTCGTCTTGCCATGGTCAACGTGACCAATCGTGCCAACGTTTACGTGAGGCTTGCTGCGGTCAAACTTTTCCTTGGCCATCTGAATATTCCTTGTGCTGTCGTACGTGAATTAATGAGGTGCTACGGGTCCATGCAGGACTTCGAGGCCATTAGCCCTTGGCCTTCTTAGCCAGAGCTTCGGTAACGTTGCGCGGCGCTTCCTGATACTTCAGAAACTCCATCGAGTAGGTGGCGCGACCCTGCGACATGCTGCGCAGCGAGGTCGAGTAACCGAACATCTCGGAGAGCGGCAGTTCGGCGGAGATCATCTTGGCGCCGAAGTTGTCTTCCGCACCCAGGATCATGCCGCGGCGACGGTTGAGATCGCCGATGACGTCGCCCATGTAGTCTTCCGGCGTTTCCACCGCAACCAGCATGATGGGCTCGAGGATGACCGGGTTCGCCTTCTGGCAGCCCTCCTTGAACGCCATCGACGCAGCGAGGCGGAACGCGATTTCCGAGGAGAGATCGGAAGAGCGTCGTGTAGGGAAAGAG
>CAMTXV010000259.1:0-6044 GCA_947085665.1 uncultured Sinobacteraceae bacterium
AACAACCACTTTTCTCGCCGCCACTCTCGCCACCACCACCCTCGCCGCCCAGGCCGCTGGCGTGGTGTTCAACACCCCCGTCACCTACAGCGAGCCAGTCACCTACGCGGCGGGCGTCACCTATCTGGCCCCGGTCACCTACACGCAAACTGCCGCCGTGGCGCACCCCAACCCGGTGATGCTGGAGCGCGTCATCGTCACGCCGACCCGCACCTACGCCGAGAGCGAGTGGCATCTGCACATGGCGAGCAAGAAGCCCGCCGCACAGCTCTACCCGGTCAAGAGCGAACGCCGCATCGAGTCGCGCCCCGGCTACTACTTCTTCCGCGTCCTGCTTCCCCTTCAGTAAATCCACCTTCCGCCGAGATCGAAATGGGCATCTTTTCCCGCACCAAGGACGTGCAGCAGGCCGATATCGAGGCCCTGCTGTCGTCCTCGAACGACCCGCTGAAAACAGCCCGTCTGATCATCAACGAGATGGAGGACACGCTCGTGGAAGCCCGCTCAACCGCCGTGCGCACCCTGGCCCGCAAGAAGGAAATCCAGCGTCGCATGGACGACCTTCATGCGCAGGCCGAAGACTGGGAGCGCAAGGCCGCACTCGCCATCGAGAAAGATCGCGAAGACCTCGCCCGTGGCGCGCTGGCCGTGAAGCTGCGCGTGGAGCAGGAGCGCGCACAGATTGCCGAGCTGCTGCCGCCAGTGGAGGTCGAGCTGGAAAAGCTCGATACCGATCTGGCGGATCTGCGCGTGAAGCTCGCCGAGGCCCGCAGCCGTCATCGCCTGCTCGCCCTGCAAAGTGCCACCGCCACCGCCCGCAAGGAGGTGCGCGGCGCGCTCGCCAGTGACAAGAGCGGTGTGGCACTCGATGCGCTCGCCCGCGACGTGGATCGCCTCGGTGCTGAGGCCGAAGCCTATGACCTGGGCAAGGCGAAGCTCGAAGATCAGTTTGCACAACTCGAACGCGCTGACGCGGTGGAGACGGAACTCGCCAAGCTGCGCGGCAAACTCAGCAAGAACGACAGCCAGAAAGAGCAAGGGAACTGACCGTGGAAATCAACATCGACAACCTGCCAGAGGCGAACAACGCCGTGGTGCAGCTTTCAAGCGACATGCCAGACGTCGCGATGGTTGCCATCGCCCTGACCGGCGCAGGACTCATTCTGTTTGTGCTGTTCGTGCTGCCAATCTGGCTGTTTCTGCACTACCGCTCGCGCACCAAGCACTTGAGCCCCCCGCCAGTGGCCACTCCGGTGCGCGCCGACACCTACGAAGATCTTGCTGAACTCGCCCGCCTCGCCGAACGCATCGAGCACCGTCTCGATGCCGTCGAAACCCTGATGGACGCTGAAAACCCCCGCTGGAGACGCTGAAATGACCTCAACCAACACCTCGAAACTTCGCACTGGCTTCTTGTCTGAAATGCAGCGCTACCCCGCCGATGGCTGGCTTTCCGGCGTTTGCCGCGGTGTGGCGGACTACTTCGACTGGAAGGTGAAGTGGGTGCGCGTCATCGTCATCGCCATCCTCATCCTCACCACCGCCTGGCCGGTGATCATCGTCTACGGCGTGCTCTGGTACGTGATGGAAGAAGGCGACCTCAACAACCCCAATCGCCCGAAGTGGAGCGATATGCCGCTCGCCGCTGCCCGCGCCGCCGGCACCACCGCCAGCACCGAAACCGCGAGCACCACCATGCGCGACATCAAGGAGCGTTTCATGCGCCTCGACGACCGCCTGCGCAAGCTCGAAGACGCGGCGCTGAACAAAGACGACGCCCTGCGTCGCGAGATCGACAAACTCGCCGACGACGGTGGCACGCCGCCCAAGATCTGAACAGGAGAACGACATGGTTGCCTTTCTGCTCTGGCTGCTGCTGTTCGTGGTGTGCTGGCCGATTGCGCTGCTGGCACTCCTGCTCTACCCCATCGTCTGGCTCGTGCTGCTGCCGTTTCGACTGCTGGGGTTTGCGGTCGAGGGCGTCTTCAGTTTTTTGAAGGCGCTGCTGATGCTGCCGGCCAAAGTGCTCTCACCCAAGGGCAGTTGAGCGCGTCCATGAAAGCCCAGCTGCTTGCCTGCATTCTGTTCTGCGGTGCAGGCAATGCAGCCGCCTCCCCTGCCATCGCCGACAAGCGCTGGATTCACGGCGCCGCAGACTGCACAACCAATCACGACCCGGCCATCGAAGTGTTCGAGGCCGATACCGCAACCTATGTGCTGCGCCAGAACAAATGCACGCACTTTGAAGCACCCTTCACCTATGTGTTCTTCGGAAAGCACACCGTCTTCGTGCACGACACCGGGGCCACTGCGGACGCGGACCGCTATCCCCTCTACGACACCCTGCAAGGTCTCATCGAGAAAAGGGGCGACCGCGCGCTCCAGATTCTGGTCAGCCATTCGCACAGTCACGGCGACCACACCGCCGCCGATGCGCAGTTTCGCGGCAAGCCCAATGTGGTGCTGATCGAACCGACGGCCACAGCGGTACGGGACCATTTCGGCTTCACGGCATGGCCCAAGGGCGAGGCCCAGATCGATCTCGGCGACCGCAAGCTCACCATCATCCCCACGCCCGGCCATCAGGACGAGGCCATCGCCGTGCATGACGCCCACACCGGCTGGCTGCTCACAGGCGACACGCTGTATCCCGGCCGCATCTTCGTGAAGAACTGGCGCGACTACCGGGCCAGCATTCAACGCCTGCTGGCGTACTCGACCACCCACAAGGTTTCTGCCGTGCTGGGCAGCCATATCGAAATGTCGCGCACGGGTGCGCAATATCCACTGGGCAGCCAGTTTCAGCCTGATGAAGCCAGTCTGGCGCTGACGGTGAATCAACTCGCCGAACTACACGAAAGTCTGTTGAAGGTCGGTGACTCGCCTCAAGCCGTGGTGCTGCCTTGGGCCAGCGTGACACCAGTTGGCCTGTTGCAGCGGCTGGTGGGTGGTGTGCTCAAGTCGCTTGGCGTGCGTTGACTCTGCTCCGCTAGCGCGCGTTCTCAGCGGGCTGGATTCGCAGCACGGAGCCGGTGGCGGCACAGAGCTCCACTTCAGGTGGGCTACCCACAACGTCTTCAGGCAATGAGCCTTTCACCAACCAGTGCGGGCCACTTGGCTCGGCCTTGAGGGGCTCGTAGCCGGCCATCACTTCTGCGCCGAAGCGCTGCAGCAGCAACGGTCTGGCGACGGCAATCGCCGCAGCAGCGGAATCAATGGCAGGCCGCTGCCCCGCTTGCAGCGCTGGGCAGGTTGGCAATCGCGACGATGACTGCGCATCCTCCATGGCCTCTCGCAGGGACTCGGCTGCGGCAGGTGCAGCGAAGGCGGCCGCCGGGCTGCGATGGGCCTCTGCCTTGGCCGCAGGTGCAGCCAAGCGCTCGCGGCGCTGCATTGACTCTCGCGCCATACCAGCCACAGCAGCCTCGCGTGCAGCCGACTCAGCCTCCGCAACCGCAGCAACATCAGGCGCATCGGCCATTGCGACTGGCGGTGGCTGGGCTGGCGCCGCAGCAGGCGGCGGTGCGGCGGCCATCACCGGCGGCGGCGATGGCGGGGCAGCGCGCTTTTCGGCACGCGGTGCTGGCTTGGGGCCAGCGGTGGGCGCTGCGGTTTGCTTCTGTTCCGTAGCAGCCTCTTCAAGCACGGGCTTCTCGACGGCCAAGGCTTCGGGTGCGGCGGCATCTGCCACCGCTTCGACAGGCGCAGGGGCGACCGGAGCAGCTTGATCCGCCACCGCCACCGCCATCACCTCCCGCTGCACCGCCGGGTCGCGCTGCACTTCCAGCAGCACCCCAAAGCTCAGCACCACCACCGCCGTAGCCGCCATCGGCATCTGCCAGCGGCTGCGGCGCACACGCGGCATTGTCCTTGCGGCAGCTTGGGCAGCTTGGGCAGCTTGGGCAGCTTTGAGAATCGCCGCATCGAGATGTGCAGGTGCCTGCTCCTGCGCCATCGCGCGATAGCGCTCGCGCACGGCACCCTGCCCAGCGAGAAACTCGTCGAGCAGCTGGTCGTCAGGCTTCATCGACTCAGGGCCAGACATCGGCAAGCTCCTTTCTCAGTTTCGCCAGCGCATAGCGCAGGCGGCTTTTCACCGTCTCGCGGCCCACGCCCTGGGTGGCGGCAATGTCTTCCAGCGACAAGCCGCCTTCGGCTTGCAGCAGAAAAGCCTCGCGCTGTTCGGGAGCGAGTGCGGCCAGCGCGCTGAGCAGGCGCGTGCCTTGTTCGGACTGCACCGCCCTCGCGCTCGGCGTTTCGTGCTCCTGGGCTGCCAGCTCCTGCGCCGCCTCATCCAACTCGTCATGCGGTTTCGCAGCGCGCCAGTAATCCACCAGACGATTGTGCGCGAGTCGATACAGCCAGGTGGCGAAGCGCGCGGTGGGTTGATACGCCGCGCGACTCTTCACCACGCTGGCCCACACCTCCTGAAACAGCTCGGCGGTGGACGCCTCGTTGCGACTGCCGCGCAGCAGGTAGCGCCAGACGCCATCCTTGTGCCGCGCATAGAGCGGGGCAAAGGCAGCAGCCTCGCCAGCGGCGTAGCGCAGCATCAGCGTCTCGTCGGTGGGGTCGGGAAGAGCGGCAGCCATACCGCGATGATGAGCGAGTGCTATCACCGCGCCAAGGCCGCCATCCATGCCTGACCTACTCCGACACGCTCACCGTTACCGGCGTGCTGGCCGAGAGACTCTGTGCGAGACCGACCAACTTCACAAACTCGCCCACCGACTCGCTGTCATCCGCCGCACGGGCGGACTTGGCCAGCGCCGCAATCTGCTCGTAGCTGAACTCGCCGGTGTAGGTGCCGCCTTTGAGCTTCTGGCCGAAGGCCGCGACGGCGGCAGTCAGGCGCAAGGCATCGCTGGCCTGCGCGAACGGCACCGCACTCGCAGAGCGCACCGGCTGCTCAATCAGGCGGCTCGTGTCCTGCTCCGGCCGCTTGTAGCGCAGGCGCACAAAGGCCATCTCGCTCGCTGTGGCCGCAGGCTTCGACTCGGTGGAATAGCGCAGCGGCTCATTGCGCTCACCGCCCTCGCCCACATAAGCCACCTCATACAGCGCCGTCACCGAATGTCCGGCACCGATGTCGCCCGCATCCACCTGGTCGTTGCTGAAGTCCTCGCGCTTCAGCGCACGGTTTTCGTAGCCAATGAGGCGGTATTCGGCCACGACCGCCGGGTTGAACTCCACCTGGATCTTCACGTCGCGCGCAATCGTCAGCAGCGTGGCGCTGCGTTGCGCCACCAGCACCTTCTGCGCTTCTTGCAGCGAGTCGATGTAGCTGTAGTTGCCGTCACCGACATCGGCCAGCTGCTCCATCAGGTGTTCGTTGTAGTTGCCGCTGCCGAAGCCCAGCGTGGTCAGCGCGATGCCGGTCTTGCGCTTCTCCTTGACCATGTCGGTCAGCGTCTCGAAGCGCGTCACGCCGACATTGAAGTCGCCATCGGTCGCCAACAGGATGCGGTTCTTGCCGCCCTTGATGAAGCCCTTCTCGGCCTGCTGGTAGGCCATCTGGATGCCCGCACCACCCGCCGTGCCGCCACCGGAAGTGAGGCGATCAATCGCCTGCTCGATGGTGGCGTGCTGATCGCCCGGTGTGGGTTCCAGCACCACCGCCGTGGCCCCCGCGTAGGTGACGAGACTGATGCGGTCTTTGGCGCTGAGCTGGCGCGTCAGCAGCTTGAGCGAAGACTGCACCAGCGGCAGCTTGTCGACGCTGTTCATCGAGCCCGACACGTCCACTAGAAACACGAGATTCGACGGCGGTACGGGGCCAGTCGGCGCATAGCCCTTGATGCCGACCCGCAAGAGTTTCGTCCTCGCGTTCCACGGCGTGCTGGCCACTTCGGTATGCACGGCGAACGGTGTGTCGAGCGACTTCGCGGGTGCATCCTTCAGCGTGAAGTAGTTGATGAGTTCTTCAACGCGCACGGCGTCGGTAGGCGGCAGCTGACCTTGATTCAAGAAGCGCCGCACATTGCTGTAGCTACCGGTATCGACGTCGATGCTGAAGGTGGAGACCGGCGTTTCCAGAACGCGGT
>CAMTXV010000260.1:0-4584 GCA_947085665.1 uncultured Sinobacteraceae bacterium
GCGCCACCGCCTGATCGTAGAGCGGGTCCTTCTCGGCATCGTCACTCGCCTCGTCTGCCTTGGCCTTCAGGTCCTCTTCGTCGGCGAGGATGCCATCGACATAGTTCGGCTCCGCCACGCCCTTCAAGTAGGCCACGACCTTGTGCACCTCGTGGTCATCCACAAAGGCGCCGTGCACGCGGGTGACGGTGGAGGCGCCCACCGGGCGGTACAGCATGTCGCCGTGGCCGAGCAGGGTTTCAGCACCCATCTGGTCGAGGATGGTGCGGCTGTCGATGCGGCTGGCCACCTGGAAGGCCACGCGCGAAGGGATGTTGGCCTTGATGAGGCCCGTGATCACATCCACCGAAGGCCGCTGGGTGGCAACGATGAGATGGATGCCGGCGGCACGCGCCTTTTGCGCGATGCGGGCGATGAGTTCTTCCACCTTCTTGCCCACCACCATCATCATGTCGGCGAGTTCGTCGATCACCACCACGATGTGCGGCAGGGCTTCGAGATACTGCACCTCGCCCGGCGCATCGCTGAAGAGATCCATCGGCGCTGCCGTCATCGGGTCGCGCATGGGCACGCCAGCCGCCTGGGCATCAAGCACCTTCTTGTTCATGCCGGCGAGGTTTCTCACGCCGAGTGCGGTCATCAGGCGGTAGCGGCGCTCCATTTCGGCCACACACCAGCGCAGGGCGTTGGCGGCGTCCTTCATGTCGGTGACCACTGGCGTGAGCAGATGCGGGATGTCCTGATACACGCTCAGTTCCAGCATCTTCGGGTCGATGAAGATGAAGCGCACTTCCTCGGCCGTGGCCTTGTAGAGCATCGACAGAATCATGACGTTGATCGCCACGCTCTTGCCGGAGCCGGTGGTGCCGGCGACGAGCAGGTGCGGCATCTTGCCGAGGTCCACACTCGTCGGGTGGCCGGCGATGTCCTTACCCAGCGCCATCGTCAGCGGGCTTTGCGAATTGCGATACATCGGTGAGTCGATGATCTCGCGCAGCATCACGTAATCGCGCTTGGCGTTGGGAATCTCGATGCCGACGAAAGGCTTGCCCTCGATGACCTCGATGACGCGCACGCGGCTCACGCTGAGCGAGCGCGCGAGGTCATTGCTGAGGTTGGTGATCTGCACGCCCTTCACGCCGGGGGCGAGCTGCATCTCGAAGCGAGTGATCACCGGGCCGGGAATGGCGTTGACGACCTGCGCCTTCACGCCGAAATCCGCCAGATGTCGCTCGACGCTGCGCGAGAGCAGATCGAGCTCTTCCGGCGTGTACTTGCGGGTAGAGGGCTTGGCAGGGTCGAGCAGCTCCACCGGCGGCAGTGGATTACCCGCATTGGGGAACTGCCCCGGCACGGCGGCATAGGGCGAGAGCACCACGGGCGGCGCTGGCGGCGGCAGACTCACGGGCTCCGTTGGCGCCATGCCCAGACGCACCACCGGCTTGCGCACCGACACAGCTTCTACCGGGGCTTCCGGGAGCGGCTGCGATAGCGGCTCCGCTTCCGCCATGGTCGTGGCCTGCCACGGTGGCGCAATGGTGTCGCGATCGATATCGACGGCGGGGGTGTCGATGGCCCACGGCGGTAGCGGCGCCGGCTCCTGGGCCGGCTCCTGGGCCGGCTCCGGTAAGGCAGGCTCGGCAGCGGATGCCAGCTCTTCGCGCAGCCATGCAGGCAGGGGCGCCGGCGGCTCATCGGCATCCACCAGTTCGGTGGCCGTCATCGGCACTGGCGCCTCGACCTCGGCAACCGGCGCGTGGCTGGGCAGCGATTCGTAAAAAGTTTTCAGATCAGGACTGGCCGCTGCGGCACTGGCCACCGGCGTGAGCAAGTCGAACTGGGGCTCGATGCGGGGCGCCAGTCGCCCCCGCTTGGGCGGCAGGGGCTTGGTCTGGGGTGGCATCGGCGCCACCTCATTCAGTTCCGGCAGGTCGCTGGGGCCTGATTCGGGTGCTGATGCAGCAGGTGCCGGGGCCTTGCGGGCGGGCATCAGCCGCGCCAACCAGCGCAGGGTCACCGCGCCGGTACGGTCGAGCACATCCAGCCAGCTGAACATCAGCGCCAGGGGCATGGCGGCAACACACAGGGTGAGCAGCAGCAGCGCGGCGCCTTCCGCCGTGAGCAGTGCCGTCAGCCAGTCAGAGAGCGCAGCACCAAACAGGCCGCCACCGCCCTGGGGTGTCCAGGCGCCGGGCAGGCGGCTTTGTATGCCCAGCACTCCCGCAAGACTCAGCACAGCCACGAAAGCGGCCAGCACGCGCAGACCCGCCGGCACCAGCACTTCACCGCGCCGCCCCTGCAACAGGCGGAACCCCAGCCAGCCCAGTGCCAGCGGCAGCACAAAACTGACGTAACCGGTCAGGCTCAGCAGCGTGTTCGACAACCAGGCGCCACCCTTGCCCATCCAGTTCTGCGCCACGCCACCGGTACCGGAGGAAGAGAACCCGGGATCATCCGGGTGATGGCTGATCAGCGACACCAGCAGAATGACGGCCAGACCAAACAGCAGCAGGCTCAGCGCCTCGCGCGGCAGGCGGGCGAGCCAGCCGGGATCGGTTTGCAGCGGCTCGGCAGCCCTGGCGCGGGTGCCGAGTGTGGAAGGCATTTTGGGGAGCTTCATGGGCCGCGCTGAAGTCGATCAGGCGTATTCATTGCATGTGCTTCGAGTATAGCGGGCGGCAGGGTGTCGCCCCATGGCGCCGGTGTTCTTGAAATTGCGAAGCCACGCGCCATGATGAAGAGGTTAAAGCGGCAGCTCAGCAGGAGGCAGCGCCATGCAAATTCGCCATTTCGTCTTGACCACCAGCGGCAGCATTCGCGAGTTTTCCACCGAACAGGCCGCGCTCATTGCAGCCGGGGCCAACACCCTGCCCGAGTTTGCAGACCAGAAACTGCGCTATCTACAGGTGACGCTTGAAGACAGCTCGGAAACCGAGCTGCGCATTCAAACCGCGGGCGCTTCGATCCGCTTCGATGCCGAAGGAAAGATGGCCGAAGCTGGCCCGCCGTCAGACCAGGAAAACATCAGTCGCTTCGAGCACGACGCCTGCGTGCAGTGGGCGCTGAAAGACATGCCAGCCAGCGCCCTCACCTTTCATTGACCCCTGATCACCCAACCCGCGTGATCGTTTGACGGAGCAGCACCCGCCCCATGCAGTTCAGACACCTGGGGCGCATCACCGACATTGACGCCGCGCGCTGGAATGCGCTGTTTGATGCGGGGTATCCGTTCACCCAGCATGCCTATCTCGCAGCCCTCGAAGACAGTGGCTGCGCCACTCCCGAACGCGGCTGGACGCCCTGTCACCTGATTGGCGAAGACGCCGAAGGCCAGCTGGTGGCAGCTGCACCGCTATATCTCAAGGCGCACTCCTGGGGCGAGTTCGTCTTCGATTTCTCCTGGGCCGACGCCGCCCAGCGCGCCGGACTGCCCTACTACCCCAAGCTGCTCACCGCCGTGCCCTTCACCCCGGCAACCGGCCCGCGACTGGGTGCAGGCAATGCCGAAGACCGCCGTGCGCTGCTGCGAGCGCTGGGGGAATTGCCGCTGCGGGCGGGTTTTTCGTCCTGGCATGGGCTCTTCATGGCCGAGCACGAACTCGATGCCGGTGACACCCCGGCGCCGCTGCTTCGGCAGGATGTTCAATTTCAGTGGCGCAACGCCGCAGTGCCCTATACCGACTTTGCGCAATTTCTGGCCGCACTGCGTCGTGACAAGCGCAAGAAGATCCAGCAGGAGCGCAAGAAGGTAGCCGCCCTCGGCTGGCAGTTTGAAACCCTGCCGGGCGATGCCTTCAGCGAGGCCGAGTGGGTGGAGCTGTACGCGCTCTACGCCAACACCTACGAGGAGCGCGGCCAGCCGCCGTATCTCACGCTGGCCTTCTTCCACGCCTACGCGAGCCAGCCCGGCACGCCGGTGCGGGTGACGGTGGCGCGGCATGCCGGCCGCTTCATGGCGATGGCATTGCTCGTGCAGGGCAAAGACACGCTCTACGGCCGCCATTGGGGCAGCGTGGGCTTTCACGACGGGCTGCATTTTGAAACCTGCTACTACCAGGGCATCGACTACTGCATTCGCCAGGGGCTCTCGCGCTACGATGCCGGAGCGCAGGGCGAGCACAAACTTGCGCGTGGATTCGACCCCGTGATGACGCATTCCCTGCACCAGTTTGCCGAGCCCCGCTTTGCTGCCGCCGTGTCGGCCGCACTCGCGCGCGAGCGGCGCCTGATGGCGCAGCGCCTTGCGGAGCTGCAAACCCACAGCGCCTACAAAAGCGCAGGCACGGACGAATGACCGCCAGCCATCCTGCCCGTCTGCATTGGCTCGACCCCCGCCAGCCTGCGCAGGCGTTTCCAGACCCGGCCGGCGCGCTGGCCGACCCCAATGGCCTGCTCGCCATAGGCGGCGATCTGTCGCCGGTGCGGCTACTCAATGCCTATCGAGAAGGCATCTTCCCCTGGTTCAACCCGGATGAACCCATCCTCTGGTGGAGCCCCGATCCACGCTGCGTATTCGAACCTGAGGCATTGCATGTGTCGCACTCGCTCGCGCGGCGCATCAAGCGTGGCGACTACGCAGTGAGC
>CAMTXV010000261.1:0-8633 GCA_947085665.1 uncultured Sinobacteraceae bacterium
GAGCCTTCCACCGCGCTCGTGCTCATCGACCTCGGCAACGGCAAGAACCGCATGGGCGGCAGCATCCTCGCGCAGGTCTACAACCGGGTCGGCGATGTTGCCCCTGACCTGGATGATCCGCAGCAGCTCAAGGCCGCGTTCGGCCTGGTGCAGAAGCTCAACGCCGAAGGCCGCGTGCTGGCCTACCACGACCGCAGCGACGGCGGCCTGTTCGCGGCCGTGGTCGAGATGGCGCTGGCAGGCCGCAGTGGGGTGACGATCAACTTAGGGGCGCTGATCGACACCGTAGGGTGGGTTAGCCGCGCCAGCGGCGTAACCCACCGTGCCGATGCGCAGGCTGGTGGGTTACGCGCCGAGGGCGCTAACCCACCCTACGGTCAGGCCGACCCGATGGCGGCTTTGTTCAACGAAGAGTTGGGCATGGTCTTGCAGGTGCGAATGGCTGATGCCAATGCACTGCTTGCAGAGTGCAAGACCGCAGGCCTGAGTGCCGCCGTCATCGGCGAACCCACCGCCGAGGACTACGTGCGCTTCAAGCACGGCGCGCGCGAGCTGTTCGCCGACACGCTGGAGCCGCTGCACAAGACCTGGGCAGAGACCAGCCACAAGATGGCCGCGCTGCGCGACCACCCGGACTGCGCGCGCGAAGAGTTCAACAACACCGGCGCGCCGCACGATCCGGGCCTGAGCGTGAAGCTCACGTTCGAGTTCCCCTCACCCGGCGCTTCGCGCCACCCTCTCCCGGGGGGAGAGGGATTCACCATCGGCAAGCGCCCGAAGGTCGCGATCCTGCGCGAGCAGGGCGTCAACGGCCACATCGAGATGGCCTATGCCTTCCACGCCGCCGGCTTCGAGTCGGTGGACGTGCATATGTCGGATGTGCTCGAAGGCCGCGTGCGCTTGGCAGACTTTGCAGGCTTCGCGGCCTGCGGCGGCTTTAGCTACGGCGACGTGCTGGGCGCAGGCCAAGGCTGGGCGCGCACCATTCTGTTCAACGAACGCGCGCGTAACGAGTTCCAGCAGTTTCTCGCCAACCCGGAGCGCTTCGCCCTCGGTGTGTGCAACGGCTGCCAGATGATGGCTGCGCTGCAATCCATCATGCCGGGTGCAGAGCAGTGGCCCTTGTTCCGCAAGAATCGCAGCCAGCAGTTCGAAGCGCGCTGGGGCATGGTGGAGCTGCTGCCCTCGAAGAGCCTGTTCTTCAAGGACATGGAAGGCTCACGCCTGCCCATCGCCATCGCCCACGGTGAGGGCCGGCCGGAGTTCAAGAGCGCGGGCGATCTCGCCACGCTGCAAGCCAACGGTCAGGTGGCGATGCGCTTCATCACCAATGCCGGAGCAGTCGCGAGCCACTATCCCGCCAACCCCAATGGTGCGGAGCAGGGCGTGACTTCCCTCTGCAACGCCGATGGCCGGGTGACGATTCTGATGCCGCACCCGGAGCGCACCATTGCCGGCACCGTCGGCAGCTTCTGGCCCAAGGGTCAGCAAATGGCATCGGGCGAGAAGACGCCCTGGTTCCGGATGTTTGAGAACGCACGCCAATGGACAAAGTGAGCGCAGCATCCGGCACCGATTCGCCTTGCCGTAGCTGCTTACTTCGGACTGACATTGAGTCAGTCCTCAGCTTGAGCAGCGACCTACGCGGTGGGGTGGCTCACGTTGCCATGTTCGAGAACGCACGCCAGTGGACGAAGTAAGCCTCTTCGAAAAGCTGGGCGGCGAGCAGGGCCTTCGTCAGTTGGTGGATGTCTTTTATGACCGCATGGACCGCGCCACCGAATACGCGCCCTTGCGTGCCATGCACCCGCCGCATCTCGATGGCTCGCGCGACAAGCTGTTCTGGTTTCTCTGCGGCTGGAGCGGCGGACCGCAGCATTTTCAGCAGCGCTTTGGGCATCCGCGTCTGCGGGCCCGACACATGCCCTTTGCGATTGGCGAGGCCGAGCGCGATCAGTGGCTGGCCTGTATGGCCGAGGCCCTCACGCAATGCGGAGTGGCCGATCCAGTCCGCGCGGCGCTCTGGCCTTCGCTGAGCGGACTGGCGGACTGGATGCGCAATCAGGCCGAAGGGGCCAGTCAGCAGTAAGGACAGCACCTACAAAAATGCCCGCATCGGCGGGCTTTTTTTGTAGGTGCTGTGGCTACTCGTCGTCGAAGTCGCCGTAGAGCAGTGCGCGCGGTGGGGCACCGTCGTACACATCGTTGAGGCGATTCTGCAGGTAGGCGGTGCGCACGAAGATGTAGGGGTCGATGGCGCCGTCGATGAGCGAATCGGCGCTGAGTAGCTGGGTGCGCAGCTTCACGAGTTCCAGCGCGGTCAGCCCGTAGAAAATCGCATCTTCGTCGCCGTTGTTCTGCTGCACGTAGTACTGCGGCGCCGTGAAGTAGTCCACACCACGGCCAATCAGATCACGTCCGTTGGAAGGGCCGAGGAAGGGCAGCATCAGGTAGGCGCCAGTGCCCACACCCCAGTAGCCCAGCGTCTGACCAAAATCCTCGTCGTGTTTCTTCAGGCCAGCGTCGGTTGCCACATCCATCAGTCCCGCAAAACCAGCGGTGCTGTTCAACAGGAAGCGGCCGGTGTCGGAGCCTGCCTGCACGAACTTGCCTTGCAGCAAGCCGTTGACGATGGTGATGGGCTCGCCGAGGTTGCTGAAGAAATTGATGACCCCGCGCTGCGCGACATCGGGCACCACGGCCTTGTAGCCCTTGGCGACGGGCTTGAGCACATAGCGATCTGCCGTGCGGTTGAAGCTGAACATGGCCCGATTGACGGGTTCCAGCGGGTCGGCGGGCTGATCGGGCGGCAGGGTGGCGCAGGCCGGGAGCAGACAGACGGCCAGCAGGGCAGCAAGGCGGGTTCGGTTCATCACGCAGGCTCGATCAGAAGGTCATCGACGTCGAAAAACGTCACGAGAGTCTGGAGGTTGCTCGGCATGCCGGTGAAGCGCAAGGCTTTACCCGTCAGCCGCGCCCGCCGGGTGAGCTCCAGCAGCAGGGCCACGGCGGCACTGTCGACGCGCTGGATGCCCGAAAGATCCACCTCGCCCGCATCAATGTAACCCTGTGCCTGCGCCAGCACGGCCGCAGCGCCGGCTTGAGTCCACTCGCCCTCAGCCCGCATGGCTTCAGGCGCCCTTTTCAATAGCCTGCTTCACCACATCGCCGCCTTCAATGCGCGTGATGAGTGCGTCGAGGCCACCTTTCTTGATCTCTTCATTGAACTGGCCGCGGAAGTTGGTGACCAGCGAGAGGTTCTCGATGATGACGTCGTAGACCTTCCAGTCATTGCCGACCAGCTGCATCGAAAAGCCCACGGCGATGGGATTGCCGACCTTGCGGATCAGCTCGGCTTTCACCGTCACATCGGTTTCCCCGCCGACCAGGCGCAGCGACTGAAACTTGGCATCGGCGCTGTCGTAGTTCTCCAGCAGGGCGTCGGCGTAGTTGCGGATCAGCGAATTCTTGAACGCGCTCTGGAAGCGCGTGCGCTGTTCCGGCGTGGCGGAGCGCCAGTTGCGGCCGAGCACGAGCTTGCTGATGCCCGGCACATCGAAACGGGGCACGAGCACTTCGTCGACCACGGCGTAGAACTTGTTCTTGTCGGCCTTGTAGGCAGCGTGATTGGCCGCAATCAGCGAGCGCATCTTTTCGGTGGTTTCCTTCACCGCCACATCGGGCGGGGTCGGAGCGGCGTTGGCGCTGCCGAGGCCAAGTACCAGAAGCAGGGGAAGCCAGAACTTTTTCATCGTTGTCTCCGTGGCATCAACAGTGATGCGTGGTGTCGCAAAAAATGCAGGGTATCGACGGGTATTACTTGCCAGCGGGCTTGATGGATTCGGCCAGCTTGCCCAGCGCATCGGCCAGACGGGTGTCTTCCGGCTTGGGCTCGCTCATCGATGACACGAACTGGCCGATCAGGTTCTCAAGCACCAGCGCAGATTGCGTGAGCTTGATGCGGCTGCCGTCCGTCAATGACTCCTCGTCACCACCCGGTTCCAGCCCGATGTACTGCTCGCCCAGAAGGCCTGCGGTAAGGATCTTGGCGTTCGAATCTTGCGGAATGGTGGAGTAGGTCTTGCTCAATTCAAGGGTCACCACGGCCTGGAAGCTGTTTTGGTCCACGGCAATGCCCTGCACGCGGCCGACGGTAACGCCCGCAATTTTCACGGCATTGCCTGCGGAAAGCTTGCCGATGTTTTCAAAGTTGGCGGTGACCCGATAGCTGCCCTCTTTGCCGCCGATGTCTTGCAGGCTGGCGACGCGCAGGGTGAGCACCAGCACGGCAGCGACGCCAAGGCAGACGAAGAAGCCAACGAGGATTTCGAGTGAGCGGGATTGCATGGAAGAGATCCTTAAAGAGACAACTGACTAAAACATGAATGCGGTGAGGATGAAGTCCAGCGCCAGAATGGCCAGCGAGGAAATCACCACGGTATTGGTGGTGGCGCGTGCCACGCCGGCCGATGTGGGTGCTGCGTGGTAGCCCTGGTAGACGGCGATCCAGCTGCAGGCAGCACCAAACACGAGGCTCTTGATGAGCGAATCGCGGATGTCGTTGCCGTGCAGTACTTCCTTGATGCCCGCCCAGTAGCTGCCGGCGTCCACGCCCAGCAGGGTGACGCCAATGGCATGCCCGCCTGCCACGCCGATGGCCATCACGGTGAAGATGAAGGCAAGCAGGGGCATGGAGATGAGCCCGGCGAGAAAGCGCGGCGCAATCACCCGCTTGACGGGGTCGACCGCCATCATCTCCATGCCGCTGAGCTGGTCGGTGGCTTTCATCAGGCCAATCTCGGCGGCCAGTGCCGAGCCGGCACGGCCGGCAAACAGCAATGCGGTGACCACCGGACCAAACTCGCGCACCACGGAAAGCGCAATGGCCACACCGAGCGATTCGCCGGCACCGAACACTTGCAGCGTGCGGTAGAACTGCAGGGCCAGCACCATGCCGATGAAGCTGCCGGAGAGCACCACAATCACCAGCGACAACACGCCCACCGAGTAGAGCTGCTGCGCCATCTGGCGCGGGCGCATCAGGGCCGAGGGCAGGGCGGCAATGACGGTGAACAGGAAAAACAGCGCGCGGCCAACGCCCTGCAGGTAGTTGCCAATCACGGTGATCATGCGCGCACTCCTGCGGCGGGGCCGAGCAGGTCCTGCGCGTAGGGCGCGGCCTTGTAGTGGAAGGGCACCGGGCCATCGTGCTCGCCGCGCAGAAACTGCTGCACGAGCGGGCTCTCGCTGGCGCGCACGGCTTCCGGGGTGCCCTGGCCCAGCACCTTGCCGCCGGCAATCACATAGGCGTAGTCGCTGATCGACAGCACTTCTTCCACGTCATGCGAGACGACGATGCTGGTGAGGCCGAGCGCGTTGTTGAGTTCGCGGATGAGCCGCATCAGCACGCCCATGCTGATCGGGTCTTGTCCGGTGAAGGGTTCGTCATACATCACCAGTTCGGGGTCTAGCGAAATCGCACGCGCGAGTGCCACGCGACGGCTCATGCCGCCCGACAGTTCTTCGGGGTAGAGATCCCGCGCGCCACGCAGGCCCACGGCGTTGAGTTTCATCAGCACCAGATCGCGAATCATCGATTCCGGCAGCGCCGTGTGCTCGCGCAGCGGAAAGGCGACGTTGTCGAATACCGTGAGATCGGTGAGCAGCGCGCCGTTCTGGAACAGCATGCCCATGCGCTTGCGCAGCGCAAACAGCTGGGCGCGTGACTGGCTGTGCACATCAATGCCATCGAAGCTCACGCTGCCGGCGGCCGGCTTCCACTGCCCGCCGATCAGGCGCAGCAGGGTGGTCTTGCCGGTGCCCGAGGGCCCCATGATGGCGGTGACCTTGCCGCGCGGGATGTCGATATCCACGGCGTCGTAGATCACTCGCGGGCCATGTGAGAACTTCAGGCCGCGCACTTGCACCAAGGGGGTGATGCTGCCGCTGGCGGCATCGGGAGAGGGGCTGGTCATCGGGCGGCGTATGGGATTGTTGGGTCTACGGTAGTCAACGCTTTAAGGACTGTGTCGTTGTTACGGGCAACTAGATGGTGGGGCGCCATGCCGGTGCTTCAACCACGCTAGGACTTGCGGGTCATCAAACAGTTCGGCGCCTTCAAGGCCCGCCCGCAGGTTGCCGCTTACCGTGTGCTGGAGATTCTGTGATGCGCCTGACGACAAGCTTAACAACCTTAACGACGCTTGCCCTGCTCGGCAGTCTGCTCACGGCCTGTGCGGGCAATGCGCCGCGGAAGCCCGCGAGCACCGAGGAGAAAAGCCTCAGCAGTTTCGAGCAGCAGTGCTACGAGGCCCGTCAGCGTGGTGCGGTGGAACCCGCCGGCTGCCCCACCAACACCGCCCGCACCAGTCGCCGCTCAGCCCCGCCGGCGCTGGACCGTGACAGCCTGCCGCTGCCTAATCTGCCTGCCACGGCGCTGCCAGGTGGCGGACTGCTGGGTCGCTAACGCAGCGCTCGAAGCAGCTGGCCGATCAATCCGTCGGTCATGTTTTGAAGATTCACCCCGGGCGCCAGCGCTGCGACCTGGGTCATGGCCAGACCTGAGTACCCGCAGGGGTTGATGCGGTTGAAGGGCCTGAGGTCCATGTCCACATTGAGTGACAGGCCATGCAGGCTGCGGCCCTGCCGCACTCTGAGCCCGAGCGAGCCAATCTTGTGGCGAATGCCGGCCACATCCACATACACCCCAGGCGCGGCGGCGTCGGCATAGGCGCTGAGGCCCAGCTCGGCAAGGCTCGCCACCATGGCGTTCTCCAGCCGGCTCACCAGACTCCTCACCCCATAGCCACGGCGCGCGATGTCGATGAGCGGGTAAATCACCAGCTGGCCGGGACCGTGATAGGTCACCTGCCCGCCACGGTCGCTCTGCACGACCGGAATGTCGCCCGGCATCAGCAGATGCTCGGGCTTGCCGGCCTGGCCCTGGGTGAATACGGCAGGGTGCTGCAACACCCAAAGCTCATCCGGGGTGGCAGCGTCGCGTGACTCGGTGAAGCGGTGCATGGACGCCAGGGTGGTGGCGTAGTCCACCAACCCCAGTGGCCGGATCAGCGGGTCAGCTGGCCGGCCCGCAGTCTCGGCTTCGTTCAACTTCAGGCAAACCAGAGGCGGATGGTGTCCCACAGGCGCTTGAAGAAGCCGCCAGCGGGTGCGTCGGCGAGCACCACCAGAGGCTCGGTTTTCACCACCTTGCCGTCAATCACCACGGTGAGGGTGCCCACCGTCTGGCCGGCCGTGAGGGGCGCGATGAGAGTGCCGTCCACCACCGGCTTCACTTCAGCCTTCTCGCCGCTGCCGCGCGGCAGTGACAGATACAGGGGCGCAAGCGTGCCCACCTGCACCTCTTCGGCCAGGCCTTTCCAGAGGCGCACGGTGCCAGCGGGGGCGTCCTTGCCGAGCAGCTTCACGCTCTCGAAGAAGCGGAAGCCGTAGTTGAGCAGCTCCAGGCTGGCTTCGGCGCGGTACTTCTGGCTCTTGGTGCCCATCACCGCGGCAACCAGACGACGATCTTCGCGCTTGGCCGAAGACAGCAGGCAGTAGCCCGCCGCCATGGTGTGGCCGGTCTTGATGCCATCAACGCTGCGGTCCATGGCCAGCATCAGGTTGCGGTTGCCCTGACGGATGCCGTTGTAGACGAATTCAGGCATCGAGTACCAGGCGTAGTACTCGGGGAAATCACGGATCAGTGCGGCGCCCAGCAGCGTGAGGTCCTTGGCGGAGCTGTAGTGCTGCGCATCCGGCATGCCGGGGGCATTGGTGAAGTGGGTGTTCTCCATGCCCAGCTTCTTGGCGTACTGGTTCATCAGGTCGGCAAAGGCCGATTCGCTGCCAGCCACGTGCTCGGCGAGTGCCACGGAGGCATCGTTACCAGACTGCGTGATGATGCCGTGCAGCAGGTCTTCCACCTTCACCCGTGAGCCGATGTCGAGAAACATGCGCGACTCGGAGGAATCAATGCCCTGTTTCCAGGCCTTCTCCGAGATCACGGCCTCGTCCGTGAGCTTGATGCGGCCTTTCTTGAGTTCGTCGAACACCACATAGGTGAGCATCACCTTGGTGATCGAGGCCGGGCCCACTTGCAGATCGGGATTGCTGCTGACGAGCACTTCACCGCTCTGGTAGTCGTAGAGCACGTAGCTGCTGGCTTCCAGCACCGGCGGTTCGGGGATGGCGGCGGTGGCCAGGCCAGCGAACAGCGCGAGGGAGAGGGCGGCCAGACGGGCCTTGAGTGCGGTCAAACTCGGTTTCATCGAATGCTCGGGACGGTAGGTAAAAAACAGGCCCTAGTGTACCGCGCGCCGCCGCGTCGGCGGCCGTTCAGTCTGCAACGGGAATGGCCGTCAGATCATTGCGCCCCAACTTGACACGCGCGGCCTCCAGCGCCGAGAAGCTGCGGAATGGCCCGAGACGCAGCACATTGTCCACGCCATCACCGGCCGGGCTCGCGGTTTGCAGAAACTCGGTGTCGGTGAAGCCGAGTCGGGTCAGTGTTTCAAGCAGGGTGTAGGCGTCGATGGGATCGGCGAAGCGGCCCACCTCGAGATACCGCGGCCTGCCCGTGTCGCCATCACTGCCACTGCGGCCCTGCTGCGCGGTGATGACCTCGATCTCCA
>CAMTXV010000262.1:0-1124 GCA_947085665.1 uncultured Sinobacteraceae bacterium
CGGCTTGCCCTTCCACACCTTGCCCGGCGACTGACGCTGACCAATAGAACCGGGCATGCGGTGCGAGAGCGAGTTACCGTGGGAAGCACGACCACCACCGAAGTTGTGGCGCTTCTGCCAGCCGGCAAAGCCCTTGCCCTGGCTGGTGCCCATAACATCCACAGCCTTCACGTCGGCAAACATGTCGACCTTGAGCTCGGCGCCAGGCACGAAATCAGCGCCCTCACCCTCGCCAAGACGAAACTCGACGAGCTCTTTGCCAGCAGCGACGCCCGCCTTCTTGAAATGGCCGGTCAGCGCCCTGGTCACGCGGCTGGCCTTCACCTCGCCAAACGTCACCTGCACAGCGCGATAGCCGTCGACCTCAACGGTCTTGACCTGCGTCACGCGGTTCGGCTCGCACTGAAGAACGGTGACGGGAATCGATTCACCGGCTTCGGTGAAGACGCGGGTCATGCCGGCCTTCTTGCCGACTAAACCCAAACGGGAGACTTGATTAGTCATGATGAAGTCTCCTTAGTTGAGGCTGATCTGAACTTCCACACCCGCAGGCAGATCGAGCTTCGAGAGCGCATCGACGGTTTTTTCCGTCGGCTCTACGATTTGCATCAAACGCTTGTGGGTACGAATTTCGAATTGATCGCGTGCATCCTTGTCGCCGTTAGGCGACGCAAGAACGGTGAAACGCTCTTTGCGGGTAGGCAGCGGGATCGGGCCACGAACGACAGCGCCGGTGCGCTTCGCGGTCTCAACAATCTCTTTGGCCGACTTGTCGATCAGGCGATGATCGAAGGCCTTGAGACGGATACGAATGGATTGGCTGGTTGCCATGCTCACACTCAGAATGAAAGAACTGGGGGTTGGAGAAGCGAAAGGGCGCGGATTATATCCACGCCCTCAGACCTACGCAACAGATTTTTGAAGATTTCGGAGAACTGCGAGAAGGCCTCGCAATCCGCCGCTCAAAACCGCCCGCACCGAGGCGCGGGCCGTCTCTTTAAGCCAGGATTTTCGTCACCACGCCGGCGCCGACGGTGCGGCCGCCCTCGCGGATGGCGAAGCGAACCTGCTCTTCCATGGCGATGGGGGCGATCAGCTCGACCGTCATCTGCACGTTGTCGCCC
>CAMTXV010000263.1:0-3930 GCA_947085665.1 uncultured Sinobacteraceae bacterium
CTGGAGTTCTACCAGGCCTATGCGGATTACAAGGACCTGATGGATCTCACCGAGAACATGATCCGCGACTGCGCGCTGGCCGTGAATGGCTCAGCGCAGCTGGTGAATCAGGGCCGCGACTACAATCTCGAAAAGCCCTTCAACCGCTGGACGATGGCGGAAGCCGTGGCCAAGGCAAATCCTGATCTCGATGCCTCACGTTTCAATGATGCGGATTACCTGCGCCCCGCCGTGAAGGCCAAGGGCGGTAACCCGCAGGCGAGCTTCGGCGCGGGCAAGCTGCTGACGGAGCTATTCGAAGCGACGGTAGAAGCCACTCTGATGGACCCGACCTTCATCACCGCGTACCCCACCGAAGTCTCGCCGCTGGCGCGTCGCAACGACGACAACCCGGAGGTGACCGACCGCTTCGAGTTTTTCTTAGGCGGCCGCGAAGTGGCCAACGGCTTCAGCGAGCTGAACGATGCAGATGACCAGGCCGCGCGCTTCAAGGCCCAGGTGCAGGCCAAGGATGCCGGCGACGACGAGGCGATGTTCTTCGATGCCGACTACATCCGCGCGCTCGAATACGGCCTGCCGCCGACAGCAGGCGAGGGTATTGGTATCGACCGGCTGGTGATGTTCCTCACCGACTCCGCCTCGATCCGCGACGTGCTGTTGTTCCCTGCCATGCGGCCGGAAAGCTGAGTCTCCTCAACCACTGCCTGTCATCTCGAGCGCAGTGAGGGATCTTCTCCAAGCGCGCGGCGCCCTGAGATGAGATCCCTCGCTTCACTCGGGATGACAAGGAAAAAAGCCCCGGTCTCGCATGAGCCCGGGGCTTTTTTGTGCTGACAGCAATCAGGGCAGCGGCAGCGGTGAAGCCGGTACCGGTGCCGCGCGCAGGATACCCGCAGGCGTGACGATGCCCTTGCGGTTGATGGCTGCACTAGAGGCCTCGGTGCGCTCCCAGGTTTGTAGATACACCTCGGCGGCGTTGAACAGCATCTGCATTTGCTGCGGAGTGGCTTCCAGACGCATCTCCTGCACGGTGTCGGCCATCATCCCGTAGTGGGCATTGCCGTCCACATCCACATGCCAGGTGCGGCCCATGCCGCTGGCGTCGCGTTCCTCGGGCTGGTGGAAGGTGACGGGCTGGGCGTTGGCGAAGTCCGGCAGCGCATCAAAGGGGGCGCCCTTGAACAACACGAAGGGGTAGTTCACTTCCTTGCCGGCCTCGATGTCGCCACGCGGGCCGGTCTGGCCCGAAAGGCCATCGGTATCGGTGCCGAAACCAAAGCCAAAGAGGTGCGGGTTTCCCGCCCGATCAGACAGCGCCTTGGTTTCGCCCATGTCGCCCAGAAAGCCACGCATGCTGCCAATGCTGGGGTAGAGGTGTCCGCCGTTCTTCAGCATGCGGGCGGCCTGGTCGTTGCTGGTGCCGCCGAAGGTGCCGTGAGTGGAGACGAAGGGATACACCGGGTCCTGCGCTTCGGCGAGTTCCAGGGCCTGCGACTTCATCTCGTACTCGAGATGGTCTATATCGAAGATGATTCCCTGCTCCATGAGCTTCTTGTAGGTGTAGAGACCGATGGGCGTCAGCCAGCGCGCATTGCACTGGGCCTTGGCGGGGTAGCAGGCCAGCGTGCCGCCCGGGCGGCCACCCTGGCCTACGAAGGGGCAGAGCGGCGGCGGCGGGCCAAGGTTGGTCATCACCGCACCGCCTGAGTTGCCCCAGAGATAACCCGAGAAGCCGGGCGTGACGTCTTCCTCCGGGCAGTCGTAGGTGGTCCAGAACTCGCCGGTGGGCAGCTCGCCCGTGGGAGTGAAGGGGCCAGCGGGGGAGCCAAACGGAATGCCGCCAGTGGTCTCGCGGTTGCCGGCATTGAGGATGAGGTCATCGAAGATCCCATTGCCGCCAAAGGCATTGTCGAACTCGTGGATGGTGATGAGCTGGCGAATGCCGAGGCCCTTCATCTCCACCATCTGGGTGAGGATTTCGTTGGGCGCGCCGGTTTCGGTCATCGCGCAGGTGTAGCTGTTCTCGGTGCCGCCTTCGCCGGTTTCCTCGAAGGGCTGCTGGGTGCGCAGCGGGTTGTAGTTGAGCTGGCAGTTGAAGAGGTTGGAGATTTCGATGCCGAGCACTACCGCGAGCTTGCCGTCGGCAATCTTGGCGCGCGCCTCGGCCGGGGTGAGCACTATCTGCAAGAAGCCCTTGCCGCGGCCACCGAACTGCGCATCGATGTAGTCCTGCAGCGCATACATGGTGCCGATCTGCCGACGCGCGGAGTTCATCTCGTTGCAGTCGAGCGTGGGCGTGAGGCTGGCGGTGCGTTGCAGCTCGCAGAGGGTGGCGTTCTCCACCACGTCATTGACCATGATGCGCAGGCCGCCCTTCCAGGCACGCTCGATCCACTTCCAGTAGATGGCGCGGTGGCTCAGGGAATCCCGCGTGGGCCACTCGCTGAAACTCGGCCAGCCATCGGTGGCGTGGCCATTGGTATCGCCTACAAAGGCGGCACCGATGAGGTCGGTTGCTCCCATCGGCCCGTGCTGCACCGAGCAGTCGGCCTGGGCCTTGAGCACGCCGAACTTGTCGAACACCTTGCCGGTGAGCGCACCGCCCAGAAAGGTGCTCGAGCTGGTGTGCACATGCACGTCGGCCATGCCCAGCACGCGACCATCCGCTGTGGTGCCCTTGAAGGTTTCACCCTCGGTGTTGTCACTGGCCTCGGGGTAGACGGCGCAGCCAGCGACTTCCTCGATGCGGAAGCGCTGATTGGGGGTATCCCCCGCAGCCACCGTGAGTGCGGCAGTGCCAGGGGCGGTCAGTCTCTGGCCGTTGAGAGCCTGGGTGAGTGTGAACACATCGCCCAGCACCAGCGGATCGGCAAAGTCACGGTAGGTGTCGATCAGTGACTTCACTGGCGGCACGTTGTAGAGCGGTGCGGGTGGGTAGGCAGTGGCATCGCCATCCACTTTGAGGGTGAACACGGCGCTGTCGGTGGCATTGGCAATGGCCACGCTGCCAACGGTGGCCGTCCCGTTCATCAACATGCCGGCGCGGCTGTAGAGCGCGTAGTCACCGAGCGCGGTGGGTTCCATGTGAAAAGCTTCGGCGCCACTCAGGGCATCGGCGCTGGCGGCATAGCCGGTGCCGCTCACGGCCACGTATTTGCCGCTGTCGTTGGCGCGCAGGGCCACACACTTGTTGTTGAAGCTGTAGCGGTCGCGCTTCGCCAAAGGGTCGGTGCCGGGCTCGGGCGTGACGGGCGGGGTGACGCTGCCACCAGGGCGGCTGGAATCGCCGCAGGCGCTGACGGCCAGCACGGCCAGAGCAGCCGCCATGGCGGCCACGATCGGGGGATGACGCATGGTGTATCTCCTCAAGGCGGGCGCTCGCGTCTTGGCGCGAGCGTCTGGTTTTAACTGGCGGCACGGTACTGGCCGCAGCTTCAGCTGACTATGGGTAAAAAGCGCTTGCCGCAGCAGACGCTGCCCTGCACAACGCAGCGGGCGTCAGCGCGCTGACTCCGCATTGGCTGCGACACCGTGTTCACGCAGCCATGCGGCAAGAGCCTTGTGATAAAGCCTCAGCTCGCAGTCGGCGCAGCCGCCACCGCAGCAGTCGTAGTCCTTGGGAGGCTGCGGCTTCGGGGGCGGGTTTGTGGCGGGCGCTGACATGCCGCCATTATCCACGCGCAGCGGGCAGTCAGATTCAATTCAGCGCCAGCGGCAATGGTGTGCCGCCTGACCCACTGCACGGTCGGCGGCCAGTTCGAGTTTCAGTATCAAGTCCAACCAACTAGAGGAATCACCATGTCATCTTTCAAATCAACCGTTGCGGCCTGCGTCAGCGCGGGCATGATCCTGCTCGGCACCCCCAGCATGTCGGCTGCCGCCATGATCGGCACCGAAACGCTGGCCTCGCAGTCACTGCGTGCCGATACC
>CAMTXV010000264.1:0-14817 GCA_947085665.1 uncultured Sinobacteraceae bacterium
CACCGCCACGGCCGCCGCAAACCACAGGCTGCGAATGAGAAAGGGCCGCGAGATGGCATCGCCCTTGCGCAGCACATGCACCAGATACAGCACATCGATAAAGGCCCAGCGGAACGGCAGCGTCCACCAGGCCCCGTCGAACACGCGGTCGGGGTCTTTGGGCCCGGTGGCAAAGCGGTGGTGCTGAATGTGGCCCCAGCGGAACAGTGCGAGGTCCACATAGGGCACCACCAGCAGCACCGCCACGCGGCCCACCCAGTCGTTGAGGCGCTGGTGGGTGGAAATGGCGCGGTGGATGGCGTCGTGCACCACGCTGAAGGCGAGGTAGCCAATCACGCTGTTGATGACGAGCCCGGCCCACAGCGGAATGCTGCCGCGCAGCGCCAGCACATCGGTGCCCACGGTGCCAATCAGCAGCGCGGCGCACATGGTCACCGTCACCCAGGCCACCGCAGGCGCGCGGGTGAGCTGCTGAAACCGGGCCTTCTGCGCGGCGTCGAGGTGAGCGGTGGACACTCGATGATTCATGCGCGACTCCGGCGGGGGCTGGTTTTGCGGGCGCTGGCCTTCGCAGGCGCTGCCGCGGCCACAGGGGCTGCGGCCTTGAGCACTGTTCTGGGCGCTGTTCTGGGCGCTGACTTGGGCGCTGATTTGGGTGCCGTGGGCGGCGTCTGCTGCGCCAGCGCCTGCTGGATGAGCGGCTGCGCCAGCTGTTGCAGGCTGCGGCCGTGGATGAGCTGGTTGGCCACATGCAGGCTCATCAGCCCGTGCAGGGTGATCCACAGCGTATGCAGCAGCGTGCGGGCATCGCCCACCAGCGTGCCGGCCTGCACATAGCGCTCCAGCGCCGTCACGGCGTAGTCGAACAAGTGGCGCCGGGCGGCAAGCAGCTCGGGGTAGCGGTCGGGCGCGGGCTGTTCGATGGAGAACATCAGCCGGTACTCCGCCGGGTGCGTGCAGGCGTAGTCGATGTAGGCCTTGGCGATGCTGTCCATGTGCGGGCCCAGCTGGCCCACATGGCGCTCCCGCGCACGCACATGGCGGTCAAAGTGCAGAAAGCAGTGCGCCCGCACCCGCGCCAGCAGCGCGTCCTTGTCGTCGAAATAGCGGTAGGTGAGCGTGTGGCTAATGCCCACTGCATCGGCCAGGCGACGAAAGCTCACGGCCTCTACGCCATCGGCGCGGTAAATCGCCAGCGCCGCAGCGGCCAGCCGCTCGCGCATGGTTTCAAGCTCGTCGGTGGAGAGTCCGGGTCTGGCCATGTTCAATAGTTAACGCCGTTCATTTAACAGCGTCAAGCTTTGCTCAAGAGGCCAGCCGACTAAAATGCGCGCCCCCTACCCCACCCCATGAGCACACCCATGATCACCACCGCCTCTGGCCTGCAGTACGAAGACACCACCCCCGGCACCGGCGCCGAAGCCAAGGCCGGCCAGCGCGTCAGCGTTCACTACACCGGCTGGCTGTTCAACAACGGCGTGCAGGGCGGCAAGTTCGACAGCAGCAAGGATCGGCAACAGCCCTTTCAGTTCGGGCTCGGCGCAGGTCAGGTCATTCGCGGCTGGGACGAAGGCGTGCAGGGCATGAAAGTGGGCGGCACGCGTCGCCTCGTCATTCCGGCCGAACTCGGCTATGGCGCACGCGGCGCCGGCGGCGTGATTCCGCCCAATGCCACGCTGCTGTTCGAAGTGGAGCTGCTCGCCGTTTAAGCCCAGCCAGCGACGTGCCGCACCAGATCAACCCCGCCAAACTCTTGCTCAGCAAGTGGACGGCGGTAACACCGATCAACAAGGAAAAGCACTTTCTGGTGAGCAAGCTGCTGCGCGATGAGCTGGAGAACATCACCGGCTGCGTGCTGGAAGCCGTGCTCACGCAGCGGGCTGAGCACATCGACTGGAAACTCTTGCAGGACGACACCCGCTGGCAGCAGGGCTGGCGCTAAACGCTGCCGTCAGTTGCCACAAACAAAGCCGGCCCCGTGCTGCCACGGGGCCGGCTTTTTACTGCGCAGCGTTCGCCTGCGGCGCTTAGTGGAAGATGCCGTAGACCACGGCCGCCACCACGCCGGTGGTCACGGCGGTGAGAATCACGTCGTTATCCACCCGCACCCAGTGGTGCCCGCGCGGTGGGGCCTCAAGGCGATAGCTGCGGTAGTCGCGCACCACGTAGCGGCTCTCGCGATACACCACCGGCAGCCGCTCGCCGCGGTGCCACTGGCGATGGTGATGACCCCGCGGCGCCTGGTAGACATTCACGCGGTAGCGGTCGCCGCGCCAGTCGCGGTGGTCACGGTCGTGGCGGCGATGGTCACGGTGGTCGCCGCGGTGGTGGTCGCGATGATCATGGCGGTACTCGCTGTGGCGGCTGCCGCGGTCGTGGTCTGGCTTCGCCATCGCGCCCGGCGAAGCCGCCAGGCCCAGGGCCAGCAGGGGGACCAACATCAGTTTCCTGGCAAGCAGGGATTTGCTCAGTTTGTGGCTCATGCGAACTCTCCGGTGGGAACGCCCCACCAAGCTGGATAAATGCGCTGAATGCCAAATGAGCGCCCACCGAGTTTCATCAATCTTTACAGTTGTTTACTTTCCAGGGTGACGCCATGAAGCCGGCTTGTCGCGGTGCAAACTCGCAAGCGCTACAGGTCTGCAAACCCACCGGGCGCCATGGCTTTGCCGCCCCGATTGGCGGCGTCGCAGTGCAGGAGCCGGCTTTTTACCAACTACTAGCGCACCGCCGGACTGAAATGCTGCATCGCAGCATAAATAATTGTCTTTGGTTTCAATGGGCTTCTACCAAAGTGCGAGCCAGCATTCAGGTAACGATCATAAAAATGCCGGATCATCCGCGCACCAAACTTCTTGCCGTAACCGCCATGATCCGCGCCACTCTCGTTTTTGCCCTTGCTGGCGCCGCGTTTTCGGCACAGGCGGCGCCTGTGGAATCGGTGGACGCGCGACTCATCAGCACCTGCGAAGCCCGCACCGATGCCCGCATGGAATCGATGACGCTCGGCAAGCTGGAGCAGATCCGCAACTACGAGTTTTCGCTGCGTATGGCCATGGCCCAGCTCGCGGGCGGTTCCGATGCCATGTCGCCCAGCGACTGGCAGCAGGCCACCAGCCAGCTGCGTCAGGCCCGCCTGCAACTTGCACAGGTCTGCGGCGTTTCGGTGCCTGCGCAGGGCTAGCTGCACGGCGGCATCCGCGCCGCTAGCATGCCGGGCATTTCACACACCGCCCCGGCGCCATGAGCCAAGTCATCAACCTCAACAAGGTGCGCAAGGCCAAGGCGCGCATCGCCGCCGAGCAACAGGCCGCCGCCAACCGGGTGCGCTTTGGTCGCACCAAGCTCGAAAAACAACAGGACCGCGAGGCGGCACAAGCCGCTGCCGCCAAGCTCGACGGCCACCGGCTGGAGACACCGCCCGCCGAGCCTGAAACCTGACCATGCTGCTGACCATCACCGAGCATTTGAGCCTGCCGCTGGCCGAGGTGCAGCTCAGCGCCACCCGCTCGCAGGGCGCGGGCGGGCAGCATGTGAACAAAACCTCCAGCGCCATCCACCTGCGCTTCGACATCAACGCCTCATCACTGCCGGCAGAGCTGAAAGAGCGCCTGCTGAAAATTGCCGATCAGCGCACCACCGTGGATGGCGTGGTGGTCATCAAGGCGCAGCAGCACCGCAGCCAGGAGCAAAACCGCGAATCGGCACTCGAACGGCTGCGGCTGCTGATTGCCAAGGCCGCCCATGTGCCGCGCACCCGCCGCGCCACCAAACCCACCCGCAGCTCGCAGCTGAAGCGGGTGGATGGCAAGACTGCACGCGGCCGGGTGAAAACGCTGCGCCGCAGCGTGGACGATTAGCCGAGCAGGCGCGTTCTGGCCGCCGCGTACTCGCGGCCGAGACGCTCCACCAGCTTCGCCGCCGGCAGCACCTCATGCACTGCGCCAATGCCCTGGCCGCAGCCCCAGATGTCCTTCCAGGCCTTGGCCGCACCGCCCGTGGTGCCGAAATCCATCTTGCTGGGGTCAGCCACGCTCACCTTGTCGGGGTCGAGCCCGGCCGCGACGATGGAGGGCTTCAGGTAGTTGCCATGCACGCCGGTGAAGGTGGCGGAATAGACGATGTCATCCGCCGCGCTGTCGACGATGCACTGCTTGTAGGCCGCACTCGCATTGGCCTCTTCGGTGGCGATGAAGGCCGAGCCGATGTAGGCCACATCTGCCCCCATGGCCTGGGCTGCCAGCACCGCATCGCCGGTGGCCATGCTGCCGCTCAGCGCCAGCGGGCCATCGAACCACTCGCGGATTTCCTGCACCAGGGCGAAGGGCGAGGTGGTGCCGGCGTGACCACCGGCACCAGCCGCCACGGCGATGATGCCGTCAGCACCCTTCTCGATGGCCTTCTTGGCGAACTTGTTGTTGATGATGTCGTGCAAAACGATGCCGCCGTAGCTGTGGATGGCGGCGTTCACATCTTCTCGCGCGCCCAGCGAGGTGATGACAATGGGCACCTTGTACTTCACGCACATCTCGAGGTCGTGCATGAGGCGGTCGTTGCTGCGGTGAACAATCTGGTTGACCGCAAACGGCGCGCTCGGGGCCTCGGGGTGGGCGGCGTCGTAGGCGGCCAATTCGGTGGTGATCTCGATCAGCCACTCTTCCAGCTGGGCGGCGGGGCGGGCATTGAGCGCCGGAAAGCTGCCGACGATGCCGGCCTTGCACTGGGCAATCACCAGTTTGGGGTTGCTGACGATGAACAGCGGTGAGCCGATCACCGGTAGGCGCAAACGGGCCTTGAGATTGGCAGGCAGGGCCATATGAACTCTCCTTGGGTTTGAGTGGTTTTAAGGTGGTGCGCGATCATGCGCGACAGACCGGGCGGTTTGCTAGCGAGCGGCTTCAGTGCGCCGCGGCACCCCGCCCTTTGACTAGGTATTGACGAGGAGATGGTGATGGAAGACTGGGTGCACCGCGCCCTCGCCCGCTGGCCGGATGTACCGGCCCTCTACGGCTGGCTGGCGCTTGATCGCCGCGGCCGCTGGCGCATCAAGGGCGAAACCATCAGCCGGCCGCAGATCATCGATACCCTCAACCGCAACTACGCGGTGGATGAACACGGACGCTGGTACTTTCAAAATGGACCGCAGCGCGGCTATGTGAGTCTGGGCCGCGCGCCGCTGCTGCTGCGCGCCGAAGACGACGGCACGCTCTGGACCCATCGCGGCGAACCCATCAGCAAGTTGCAGGCGGTGTATCTCGACGAAAACGGCGGCCTTTGGTTTGTAACCTCCCTCGGCCCCGCTGCCCTGCACGAACAAGACCTCGGCTGGGCGCTGGACCACCTGCGCCTGGGCACCAAGCCCATGCCGGAAGCCGCACTCACCGCCGCACTCGCCCTGCGCAGCGGCAGCAAGACGCCGCTGGTATTGCAGTTTGCCGGCCAGCGCCTGCCCGTCACCCGGCTCGATAGCGCCGCTGCCCCCGCGAAGCTGGGTTTTGTCAGCAACCCGCAGCCCTTGCCGGGCGAGCGGGCCAGCCACTAAACCAGCCCGTCATCCATCCACGCCTCACGGCGCGGGCGCGGCCCCGCCGGTGATGGCCTGGCGGAACGTGCGCAGCTCGCCCAGGGCCTGCGCGCGGTTCACAGCACCCATGCGGATCAACATTTTCTGCCCCACCGAGCGCGCTTCCAGCTCGGCATCAGCGAACTGGTAGAACACCTTGGGCTGCACCAGCAGCAGCGGACCTTCCACATCCGGCGTGGCCAGCAGGTGGTCAATCACCTGCACCAGCCGGTCGTTGAACTGACGGTCGGGGTAGCCCAGTTCGCGGTAGGCCTGGTTGAACAGGGGATACCAGGCCAGATACAGCCGCGCGATGTTGCCGGCGCCGGCGGTCTGCACCAGCTCCAGCATCGGCAGGTAACGCGCCTCATTCCCGGGGCTGGCGGTCACCGTGCCATCGCGGCTCTTCACCAGAAACGTGCCGGGCACGCGCTTGAACGCGCGGTCGTTGGTGGCCAGACGCTCACGCGGCAGGTTGTCCACCGTCACCACCAGTCGCCGCACCAGCTGCTGCGGCACCAGAGCTGCACTCAGCGATGCGGGGTCGAACACCGAAGCCAGCGCGGCCATGAAGGGGGTATCGCTTTCTGCCAGCACCGGCAGTGGCGGCGCCTCTGCGGCGACCGTGGGCACCGGGTAGCTGGGTGGCGGCGCCTCGGTGCCAGCAGGCAGCGGGGCGGCGGCCTCAGGCTCGTCCATAGCGGCGGCGGGCGACTCCGGGGCGACGGTCACGGGCTCGGGTTCAGGGCGCAGCAGCAGATAGGCCGCAGTGCCCAGGCCCAGCAGCAGGGCAAGGGCGATGGCGGCGATGCGGCGGTTCTCGTTCATGGCATTGGGTTGGTTTGGCCTTGTTGTGAGAGTAACGGCTGTGGCCGACATAGACTGCGCCCCGCACTTCCGAACCCTGAGCCCCGCGCATGTCCAAGACCATTCTCATCACCGGCGCCAGCGCCGGCATCGGCTACCACCTGGCCAAGGCCTTTGCGCGACGCGGCTATCACCTGGCACTGGCCGCTCGCCGGCTGGAACCGCTGGCAGCGCTCAAGGCCGAGATCCAGCAGGCGCACCCGGAGCTGAAAGTGGAAATCGCCACGCTGGATGTGGCCCAGCTCGATACCGTGGCCCCGGTGGTGGAAGCCTTCGCCGCGCAGTTCGGCGGGCTCGACATCGTGGTAGCCAATGCCGGCGTGGGCGATGGCGGCGGCATGATTGGCACCGGCGGCTTTGCCCGCGATGCCGCAGTAATTCAAATCAACGTGCTGGGAGCGATGGCCACACTCGACGCCGCCATTGCAGTGTTCCGCCGCCAGAAGCGCGGACAGGTGGTGGCCGTGGCTTCGGTCGCAGCCGCACGCGGCCTGCCGGGCGCGGGTGCCTACAGCACCAGCAAGGCAGCCATCGCGATGTATGCCGATACCGCGCGCTCCGAGCTGCATGGCTCGGGCATCAGCGTGACCACGCTCTACCCCGGCTACATCGATACCGACATGAACCGCCGCATGAAGAGCCGGCCGTTTCTCATCACGGTGGAAGACGGCGCCGAGCGCATTGCCAAACTCATCGAGCGCCGCGTGCAGGAATCCGCCGTGCCCGGTTTCCCCTGGGGCTGGGTGATGCGCCTGCTGCGGGCACTGCCAACCTCGCTGATCGCCAAGCAGAACCCTTTCGCGGGCCTGAACTAAGCCGTTTCAGTTCTGCGGCGATAGCGCTTCATTAGTAGTGCGGGGGCACTTCATCGAGCAGCGAGGTTTTCTCGCCGCTCGCGTCCTTGAGGTTTTCCACCCGTTCAATCAAGGCGCGCAGGGCCGCTTCCAGCGCGTCGATCTGCTGCTGCTGGCGGGCCACCACATCGCTGAGCTGCGTGCTGGCGTCTTCCTGGTAGGCCAGCTTGGTTTCAAGGTCGATGAATCGCGCTTCGCTCATGGCAGGCAGGGGTTCGGGCGGGCGCGCATTCTGCGCGATGATGCGGCCGCGCGATGCGCCGGACAGCCTTACCCTGCAGAGTGACCGCTCGGTATCATCCACACCACCTTCGCCCCACTGGAACTGCCCCCCATGATCACCGCACTCAGCTACGCAGCCGCCACCGCCCAGAGCCCGCTGGCGCCGTTCACCTTCAATCGCCGCGAGCCCGGCGCCCACGATGTGCTCATCGACATCGTCTATTGCGGCGTTTGCCACAGCGACCTGCACACCGCGCGCGGCGAATGGGCCGGCACCAAGTTTCCCTGCGTGCCTGGCCACGAAATCGTGGGCCATGTCGCGGCCGTTGGCAGCAGCGTCAGCAAGTTCAAGGTGGGCGACACCGTGGGCGTGGGCTGCATGGTGGATAGCTGCCAGACCTGCGGCAGCTGCCACGAAGGGCTGGAGCAGTACTGCGAAAAAGGCTTCACCGGCACCTACAACGGCAAGACCGCCGACGCCCCCGGCCACACGCTGGGTGGCTACAGCGACCGCATCGTGGTGAGCGAGAAGTTCGTGCTGCAGATCAAGCACCCGGCAGCCCAGCTGGCCGCCGTCGCACCGCTGCTCTGCGCCGGCATCACCACCTGGTCGCCGCTGCGGCACTGGAAGGTTGGCCCCGGCCAGAAGGTGGGCATCGTCGGCATTGGTGGCTTGGGCCACATGGGCATCAAGCTCGCCCATGCGCTCGGCGCGCGCGTGGTGGCCTTCACCACCAGCGAGAGCAAGCGGCAGGATGCGCTCGACCTCGGTGCCGATGAAGTGGTGGTGTCGAAGAACCGCGACGAAATGAAGGCCCACACGGGCAGCTTCGATTTCATTCTCAACACCGTTGCCGCCAGCCATAACCTCGATGCCTTCACCATGCTGCTCAAGCGCGACGGCACTCTCTGCCTGGTGGGCGTGCCCGAGCACCCGCACCCCTCGCCCAACATCGGCGCCATCATTTTCTCGCGCCGCAAAATTGGTGGCTCGCTGATTGGCGGCATCGCCGAAACCCAGGAGATGCTCGATTTCTGCGCCGAGCACGGCATCGTCAGCGAGATCGAGATGATCCCCATGCAGCAGATCAACACCGCCTACGAGCGCATGGTGAAGAGCGATGTGAAGTACCGCTTCGTCATCGATATCGCCAGCCTCAAGGCCGTCTGAGACACCCCCGGCAGAACCGGCCGCCACTCCAGCGGCCGGTTCTGCGAGCGGGAGGCAGCAAATCTGCATCCGAGAAATGATTCGGCTCGTTTATTGCGTCAATAATCCGTCAAATCATCGTCCCGGAGTTTTCACATGCGTCTGATCCACCCGCCGCTGCTCATCGCGGCTGTTTGCTGTGTGCTCGCGGCCGTTGCCGCCACCCAAACCAATGCCCGCGTCGAGCAACGCGCACGCTATCTGGCGCTGAAAGGCCCCGAGAGCACGCAGGAACTCATGCAGGCCAAGACCGTGCGCGCCAACAAGGTGGGCGTGGTCGAGCCGGGCGCGATGAGCGCGGTGCTGAAGCAAAAAGCCCGTATCGCCGGCAAGGCCGATATCCCCGGCGCAGCCGGTGAGTGGCGCGAATACGGCGTAGGCAATCTCGATGACGGCTCGGGCGCCTTCCAGGCCGCGCGCGTTGATAACTTCAGCTACGACGCCGAGAACAAGCGCCTGTTCGCCTCGGTAGGCACCGGCGGCGTGTGGGTGAGCGAGGCGGTGGATGGCGACGTGACCACCATCGGCAACGAGTGGCGCTCCATTGGCGATAACCTGCCGACGCAGATCATCGGCGGCGTGGCCTGGACCACCGCCGGCGGCGGCACCGTGGTGGCCGCGGGTGGCGAGGGCGTGATGGGCTCCGGCATGTACAACGGCTTCGGCGCCTTCTGGACCAACGACATGGGCGAAACCTGGACCCAGTCCACGGGCTTCCCGGACGCCACCATCGTTTTCCGCGTGCAGGTCGATCAATCCCGGCCCGAGCTGGTCTACATCGCCTCCGGCAAGGGTCTGTTCCGCAGCGAAGACGCTGGTCGCAGCTTCACCAACGTCGCCCTGCCCACCACCCCGGAATGCGCGGGCGTGGAAGATCTCTCGGGCCCTTGCCTGTTCGCCAACATGGTCACCGACGTGGTGGTGAAGGTACCGGGCGGCAGCACCAACGAAACCTGCGATGCCGCAGGCTGCCCGGTGCTCGCCGGCGTGGGCTACCGCACCGGCTCCGCCTTGCTGTTCCAGGACGGCGTCACCGCGCAGGGCGCCGGCAATGGCCTTTACCGCAGCAGCACGGGTGCGGCTGGCAGCTTCGAGAAGCTTGATGTCTCCGCCGCCAGCAACCAGCTACCCATCGGCTTCACCGCGCAGGATCACATCGGCCGCATCGAAATGAACGTGGCCTTCGGGCCTGAGCAGGATCACAACTACGTCTACGCCGTGGTGCAAGACGCGGTGCTGTTCAACGGCGGCGTCACTGGCGAGCCCATTCTTGACACCATTCTTGGCAATGCGCTGCTGCTGGGCTTCCCCTCCGCCTTCAACGGCATCTACGTGTCGGCCGACTTCGGCGACAGCTGGACCCGCATGGCCGACACCGCCGAGATCATCGCCCCCGTCACCGGCTCCGAAATTGCCGTGATCGGCGGCGCGCTGGGCAGCGGCGCAGGCATTCAGGCCTGGTACAACATGTGGATCGCCATCGACCCCACCCGCGCGGTCACGGGCATCCCCACCCGCATGGCGTTTGGTCTGGAAGAGGTCTGGCAAAACCGCGCACCGAGCACTACCGCAGCGGGCGTGCCGCTCAATGGCACGGCACAGGCAGGGCCTTCTGATTTCGAAGTGATCGGCACCTACTTCAACCTCGCCGGCGCCTTCAGCAGCACCACCCACCCCGACCAGCAGGGCGGCATCTATGTGGCCACCGATGATGGCGGCGCCTGCCTGTTCGTCGGCAACGACGGCGGCATCTTCAAGCAGTGCGTCGATGCCGATGGCGTGATGAACAACAACGGCTGGGGCGAGGGCGCGAACAACGGCATGTACACCATGCTGCCCTACGGCCTGGCGGTGGCGAAGGACGGCACCGTCTACTTCGGCAACCAGGACAACGGCTCTGGCCTGATCGACCCCGAGCGCGAGTTCCGCCTGTTCCAGACCAACGGCGGTGACGGCTTCTACGCCGATGTCGACCCCGACAACTCCGATGTTGCCTACTACGAAACCCAGAACGGCGGCCTGGTGCGCACCGTGAACCGCGGTGGCACCAACACCAGCATTGCGCCCGTCTACACCCGCGTGATGTTCGACAACTGGTTCCGCATGGACCCCCTGAACGCCCAGCACATGGTCACGGGCGCGCAGGAAATCTACGAAACCGACAATGCGCAGACGGTGACGGGCGACAGCTGGGTGGAGGTATTCAACCTCGGCACCAACCCCGATACCGGCGCGGTGCGCACCACCACCACCATGGAAGTGCAGGGCTCAGCCGTTTACGTGGGCGGCTGCGGCGACTGCGGCGCCAGCGGCAACGACACCGGCTTTGCCAGCGTGCTCGCCACCAATGTCACCGAAGGCGTGGAGCGCGTGGCCGAAACCGATGCGGGCTGGCGCTTCGCCGAAAAGCGTGGCCTGCCCAGCCGCTACATCACCAGCATCGCCATTGATCCGGTGGACCCGAAAATCGTCTACGTCGCGCTCGGTGGTTATCTCTCGGGCCTGCGCCCGCCCGGCAGCTTCCTCGACGTCAACGCCGGCAACATCGGCACTGGCGCGGTGTTCAAGTCGGTGAATGCGGGTGATGACTTTGTGGATGTGACGGGCGACCTGCCGGTGGCGCAGGTGGCCAGCATCATCATCAAGGGCAACCAGCTGATCGCCGGCACCGACATCGGCGTGTTCATCAGCCAAGACACCACGGGTGCGAGCTGGACCACGCTCGGCACCGGCCTGCCCGCCGTGCCCGTGAACATGATCCGCATCAAGCCCAAGGCCACGGCGGAAGAGCCCGATCAGCTGTTCGCCGCCACCTTCGGCCGCAGCATCTGGGCCTATGAGTTCAAGAGCGGCAGCACGGGCGAACCGCCGGTGATCAACCCGCCGGTGCCCGGCACTCCGGGTGTGGGCGGTGGCCGCTTCGGCGGCGGCGCGCTGGGAGGTGCCGCGCTGCTCGGCCTGATGACGCTGGCGGCGCTGCGCCGCCGTCGCAGCCCCTAGTCACTCCACTTCAAAGGCCCGGTTCACACCGGGCCTTTTGCCGTACCGCTGAGCCCGCACAACAAACACAGGGGATCATCATGCGCACCGTGCCATTCACTCGCCCAGTCTGGGCCGCTCTTGCTTCGGTGGCGGCAGTTGCCGCCCTGCAACTCAGCCCCCACCAGGCGCCGCTGCAATGCCCGGTGGGCACCCAGCCCATCGAAAGCCCGCGCGCCCACGCGGCGGGCCGCTATTGCAGCAAGCCCATCGAACGCACGCAGGACTTCAAAGCCCCTGATGCCCGCACCTGGCTGCGCGGCCCGGTGCCGGCACCCGCGCTGATGGACGCCGCCCTCGCCCAAAAGAACGCACTGCAGGCCCAGCAGGGCACCGTGCCCAAGGCCGCCGGCGACTGGCAGCCCTATGCCCGCGGCCAGCTCATTGCCGGCAATTCGCGCTACGCAGCGCGCGTCGACAACTTTGCCTACGACCCCGAAAAGCAGCGCCTGTTTGCGGCGGTGGGCACCGGCGGCATCTGGATGAGTACGGCGGTGGATGGCGACATCACCACGCTGGCGGATGAGTGGGTTTCGGTGGGCGATGCCCTGCCCAGCCAGATCAACGGCGGGGTGATCTGGTCCCCCGATGCCACGGGCGATGGCGTGCCGGATACCGGCAGCGACGGCACCCTGCTGGCCGCCGGCGGTGAATCGGTGATGGGCAACAACGGCTACATGGGCTTTGGTGCCTTCTGGACCACCGACCTCGGCGCCACCTGGACACGCAGCGAAGGCTTCCCCAGCGGCGTGCAGGTCTACAACGCCAAGGCCGATCCGATGTTCCCCAACATCTTCTACATCGCCAGCTCCATTGGCCTGTACCGCTCCACCGATGCCGGCCGCCGCTTCGTCAACGTCGCCCTGCCCTCCTCACCGGAGTGCGCCGGTGTGGAAGACATTTCCAGCGCCTGCCAGTTCGCCAACGTGGTGAGCGATGTCGCCATCCGCGCACCGGGTGGTGCGGGCGACGCCAGCTGCGCCCCTGAGGGTTGCCCGGTGATTGCCGCCATTGGCTGGCGCGCAGGCCAGGGCACCTTCATGGATGGCACGACCGTGCAGGGCATTGGCAACGGTTTGTACAAGAGCGAAACCGGCGCGCCCGGCAGCTTCACCCGGCTGGATGTGGAAGGCCCCAACCCGCTGCTGCCCATCGGCTTCGCGCCCGCCAACCGCACCGGCCGCATCGAGTTCGGCACCAGCGAGGGCCCGCTGCTCGACCACAATTACCTGTATGCGCTGGTGCAAGACAGCGTGCACTTCAACGAGGGCTACAGCCTGCTCGACCCCCTGCTCGATGCGCCGCTGCCGCTGGTCTCGAGCAACATCAATGGTCTGTATGTATCGCCCGATTTCGGCGACAGCTGGATTCGCATGGCCGACGACAACGAGATTGTCACCACGCCCGGCAGCATCAACTTCCCAGGCGCGCAGGCCTGGTACAACCAGTGGATCGCCATCGACCCCACGCGCGCCGACCCGCTCACCGGCATTCCGCTGCGCATGACCTACGGCCTCGAAGAGGTGATGCAAAACCTCACCGTGCCGCTCGATGGCCTCGTGCAGTCCGCCAATCCGCAAGACTTCGAGCTGATTGGCCGCTACACCGAACTCACCAACACCACCACCCATCCCGACCAGCACGTGGGCCTGTACATCCCCGATGGTGCGGGCGGCGTCTGTCTGTTTGTGGGCAACGATGGCGGCGTATTCAAGCAGTGCGTGGGCGCACTCGAACCCATGACGCAAGCCGGCTGGGGCCCCGGCCACAACGAGGGCTTCTACGCCCTGCTGCCCTATGGCCTGGCCATCGCCAAGGACGGCACCGTCTGGCAGGGTCACCAGGACAACGGCAGCGGACACATCGAACCCGACACCCGCGAGCAGATCATGGACTTTGGCGCCGATGGTTTCTTCGCCGAAGTGGACCCCGACAACTCCGATGTGGCCTACACCGAAAGCCAGAACGGCGGCCTGCGCCGAACGGTGAATCGCGGTGGCAGCTCCACCGGCATTGCCCCGCCCTACACCCGCGTGAACTTCATCAACTGGTTCGTGCTCGACCCGCTCGATGCCCAGCACCTGCTCACCGGCGCGCGCGAGATTTTCTCCACCCTCAACGCGCAGACGGTGACCAGCGGCACCTGGGTCACCGTGTTCGATCTCGGCACCAACCCCGTCACCAACGTCAATCGCACCACGACATCGATGCATGTCTACGGCGACAACGTCTACGTGGGCTACTGCGGAGACTGCGGCTCGGTGGCCAACGACACCGGCTTTGCCAGCGGCATTGCCACCAACGTGGGCGGCGCGGTGCCGCCGCTGAAGGGCACGGGCGATGGCTGGCACATCGCCACTGCTGCGGGTCTCGACAGCCGCCTGGTGCTGGGGCTCGAAATGGATGAAGACGATCCCAAGACCGTCTACGCCACGCTGGCCGGCTACACCGGCAACATGCGCCCGCCCGGCAGCTTCCTGGATCCCAATGCCGACCGGATCGGCACCGGCGTGGTGTTCAAGAGCACCGATGCTGGCGAGACCTTCACCGATATCTCGGGCGATCTGCCCACCCTGCCCGGCGGCATGGGCCTGCCGCGCGTGCAAACCAACACCATCCTGCTGCACAAGGATGCGGCCGGGAACAAGCAGCTCATCGTTGGCACCGACCTCGGCGCCTTCATTTCCAGCGACACCAACGGCAGCCGCTGGGTGCCTCTGGGCCAGGGCCTGCCCAACGTGCCGGTCGCCATGCTGCGCTTCAAGCCCAAGGCCACGGCCGACGAGCCCGACACCATTTTTGTCGCCACCTTCGGACGCGGCATCTGGAGCTATGAAATCCCCAAGCTCATCGTCGACCCCGCGCCTCCGGTGATCGACCCACCCGCCGTGCCCGGCACCCCCGAAGGCACGGGCCGCTTCGGTGGCGGCAGCAGCGCGGCCAGCCTGCTCGCTGGCCTCGCCCTGCTCGCCAGCCTGCGCCGCCGCCGGCGCAGCTAGCGCGGAGGGGGTAAGGCGGGACATTCGTCCCGCCTTGCTGGCTACTCGCCGTGACAAACTGGC
>CAMTXV010000265.1:0-4203 GCA_947085665.1 uncultured Sinobacteraceae bacterium
CGCCCTGGTAGCGATCAGCGAAAAGCTTGTGCAGATCACAGCCCGGTTGCTTCAGGCGCGCATACACCGTGGCGTGGATGCCGCGGTTCATCGGCACCAGATGCGGAACAAAGGTGATGCCAACCGGCTGGCCAGCCGCCCAGGCCAGGCCCTGCTGGATCTCCGGCAGATGCCGGTGCCCGCCAACGCCATAGGCCTTGAAGCTCTCGGCCACTTCGCAGAACAGCGAGCCCACCTTGGCCTCGCGTCCGGCACCGGAGACTCCCGATTTGCAGTCCGCGATGATCCCCGTGGTTTCGATCAGACCCGCCTCCAGCAGTGGCGCCAGCGCGAGCTGCACAGCAGTCGGATAGCAGCCTGGCCCCGCCGTGAGCCTTGCTGCCGCAATGGCCTCGCGGTGCAGTTCGGGAATGCCATACGCCGCTTCTGCTAGGGCCTGCGGCTCAGTGTGCTCGTGCGCATACCAGCGCTGGTAGCTGGCGGCATCCTTCAAACGGAAATCGGCGGAGAGGTCGATCACCTTCACACCGCGCGCGAGCAGCGCAGGCGCCATCTGCATGGCGGTGCCATGCGGCGTGGCAAAAAAGACGGCGTGGCATTGAGCAAGGCGATCCACATCCGGCGCCTCGAACACCGCGTCACTGAAACCACGCAAGGAGGGGAAAAGCGCATCGGCACGCTTGCCGGCCTCTTGCCGCGAAGTCAGCACGCGCACTCGGACGGCAGGATGCCCCGCCAGCAGGCGCAGCAACTCAGTACCGGTGTAGCCGGTACCGCCAACGATTCCAATCTCGATCATGGTCAGTCTCTTGCAGGCCAGGAACTGTCGATGCGCAGAGGGCTGCGCGGTCGGCGATGATACAGCCCCCCTCTTTTCATTCCCCACCGTCATGCTCTGGATCAAAGCGCTGCACGTCATTTTTGTGGTCAGCTGGTTCGCTGGCCTCTTGTATCTGCCTCGTTTGTTCGTCTACCACACCGAGGCCGTCGGCGAGGTTGAGCACAACCGCTTCTGCGTCATGGAGCGGAAGCTCTACGGCATCAGCCTCATCGCCATGATTGGCACCTGGATCTTCGGCATCGCCACCGTCCTCGCCGCCGACCCTGCCTATTCCAAGGCGGTTTACCTGGGCATGGGCTGGCTGCACGCCAAGGTGTTGCTGGTGGTGCTGCTCTCGGGCTATCAGGGCTGGCTGAAGACGCGGGTGCGCGCCTTTGCAGCGCGCAAGAACGAGAAGAGTGCGAAGTTCTACCGCATTGCCAACGAGGTGCCGGCTCTCATCCTGATCGCCGTGGTGATCCTGGTCATCGTCAAGCCGTTCTGAACGTTCTTCCACCCACAAAAAAGGCCGCATCGCGGCCTTTTTTGTGGGTGCTGCGCACTCTCAGGAGTGCGAAGGCATTTCGATCTGCAGCTGGCAGTAGTTCTGCACGCCGATGGTCTCGATGATCTTGAGCTGCTCTTCGATGAAGTCGATGTGCTCCTCCTCGCTTTCCTGGATTTTCACCAGAAGCTCGCGAGTGACGTAATCCTTGACCAGCTCGCAGTGGGCAATGGCATCGCGGTACAGCGGGTGCGCTTGCAGTTCAAGCTTGAGATCGCAGCGCAGCACTTCTTCCACGTTCTCGCCGATATAGAGCTTGCCGAGGTCCTGCAGATTCGGCAGGCCTTCGAGGAACAGGATGCGAGCAATGATCTTGTCCGCGTGCTTCATCTCGTCAATGGACTCGTGGTACTCATGCGCCCCGAGCTTCTTCAGACCCCAGTTCTGCAGCATGCGGGCGTGCAGAAAATACTGGTTGATGGCCGTCAGCTCGTTCTTGAGTGCGGCATTGAGGTATTCGAGAACTTTGGCATCGCCTTGCATGGGTAACTCCGGTCTAGCGGGTGTGCTGGGCCGCGAGGTTACTCGCGCAGGATGCATATCGCAAGTTATTGTTTGTATTGATTTTTTGGAGTGATTTTGCGTGCGATTCGCATCACTCTTTGGCGTCTGGCTTCAGCGCGAAGTGCGCCTCAGGCGGCAATGGCCATCGGCATGCGGTGCTCGTGGGCGCCTTGGCGGGCGAGTGCGTCGCTCAGGCAGCGGCGGGCTTCAGGCACGCATTTGCCGCAGCAGCTGCCAAGACCGGTGAGGTCCTTGAGATCCTTGAGCCGGCGCACGCCTTGATCCACCGAACGCTCGATGCGCTTATCGGAAACCGCCTTGCAGACGCAGATATACATGGGGGCTTGAACACCGTTTGCACGACGCAGCACTGCGCCGAAGGAGATGCTCCTGCAAATGCGAATGATTGTCAATGTGCAGCTTTGACTCCACTCGCCTGCGGTCAGCAGGTGCTTTCGGGCGATGGATTCGGCGGCCTTTCAGGGGCGGGGCTGGTGACCCCCGCCAGCGGCGCCAGCTCGACCAAAGCCTGTTGATACACCGCCTGCTTGAAGTAGATCACCTGCGCAATCGGCGCCCAGTAATCGGCCCATTGCCAGGCATCGAACTCCGGCGTGGCGTTGGCATCAAGGCGAAGACGCGATTCCGGGGCGGTGAGCTTCAGCAGAAACCAGCGCTGTTTCTGCCCAATGCACAGTGGCTTGTTACCGCGTCGCACGAGATGCTTCGGCAGCAGGTAGCGCACCCAGTCCTGGGTGGAGCCCAGCACTTCGACATGCTTGGGCTTCAGGCCCAACTCTTCTTCCAATTCGCGGAAGCAGGCCTGCTCCGGCGACTCGCCACGCTTGATGCCGCCCTGCGGGAACTGCCAGGCATCCTGACCAATGCGCTTGGCCAGCAGCACGCGGCCGGTTTCGGTCGGGTGCAGCACGATGATGCCGACGTTGGGCCTGAATCCTTCTGAGTCGATCACGCGAGGGCCTGGTTGTTGTTGCGCTGATGTTTTACACACCCCGCTGCGGGGCGGCAATGCAGCGTGGGCTTTATGCTCGCGGCCCCCACATTCACATCCGTCATCGCCTCGTCATGTCGCTTGCCGTCTTTGATCTCGACCACACCCTGCTGGCTGCCGACAGCGATTTTCTCTGGGGACAGTTCCTCTGCAATCTGGGCCTGGTGAACCGCGCCGAGTACGAAGCCAAGAACCGGCAGTTCTATGCCGACTACAGCGCCGGCCAGCTCGATGCCGAGGCCTTCTACACCTTCTCGCTAGCGCCGCTGGTGCAGAAATCGGTCACGGAATGGCAGCCCTACCGCGAGCGTTTCGTGAAGGAGATCATCGCGCCGAAGGTGGCTGCCCTGGCCCCGGCCCTGCTGGAACGCCACCGCGCCGCCGGCGACACGCTGCTGATCACCACCGCCACCCAGCGTTTCATCACCGAACCGATTGCCGCACTGCTGGGCGTGGAGCATCTGCTGGCGACCGAGCCCGAAATCAGGGATGGCCGCCTCACCGGCCGGCTGCTACGCGCCAATTTCCAGGCCGGCAAGGTGAGTCGCTTGCAGGAATGGATGCGTGAGCATCAGGTCGAAGGCGCGCCCCTCACCGCCTATTCCGACTCGCGCAACGACCTTCCCCTGCTGGAGTTCGCCACCACGGCCGTCGCCGTCGACCCCGACCCCGTGCTGCGCGCCGAAGCCGAACGGCGTGGCTGGTCGGTGATCTCCCTCCGCGGCGAGCCCCTCACACTCTGCAAATAGGGACCAGAGGCAAAAAAACGACAGCCGCACCCTTGTCGCCTAGCTGAATACTCGTTGATATTACGAGTCACGGTTACTAATGGCGGCAATGACTCCAACCACGCTGAGCAACAAGCCGCAGGGACGCTGGCGATCTTCGGTGCAGTGGCGCACCAATCTGGTGGCGATCGGCTTCGGCTTTCTGCTGGCGCTGGTGTGCAGTGCGCTGCTGCATCACGCCATCGATAACGCGCAGCGCGCCAGCGCCCTGTTGGCCCAAATCAGCAGTGGCCCCGCAGCCGACGAGGCCCGCCAGCTACTGCGTAGCAGCCTCTGGTTCGGCAGCCTCTCGATTGGCGCCCTGCTGCTCTACTTCGTGGTGCTGCCTTGGTATCTGCGCGATATCTATCGCCAGCTGCGCGCCAACAATCTGGCCGTGCGCCGGCTCTTGCAGGGCGACACCCAGCTGCCCCCGCTGCCCCTGCACCGCCGCGACGAGTTCGGGCAAACCGCGCGCGCGCTGGTGCGCCTGCGTGATCTCACCCAAGAGCTGCGACAGCAATCACAGCTCGAC
>CAMTXV010000266.1:0-9381 GCA_947085665.1 uncultured Sinobacteraceae bacterium
ACCAAAGCCCAGGCGCGAGAAGGCGTCGCGCATGGCGGTGACGGCGCCCTTCAGCTCGATGCGATTGCCGGGTTGCAGCTGGGTGCGAGCTTCGTCGAGTACTTTGTCGAGGTCCGCTGCCACGGCACCGAGATCGCGCCCGGCCACGCTCACGAACAGGTCGTAGCTCGGCTGCACGTTGTAGTGGCTGATCACCGACGGACCCACGCTGCGCGTGACCGCACCCAGATTACCCAGCAGCTGCGGGGGGCCCTCTGCCACCGAGATGGGCGTGCTGGCCAGATTCTCCACGCTGGCCATCTCCCGCTCGGGCAGCTGCACGGCAATGCGGTACGGATTGCCGCTGACCGGGTCCATCCAGAAATTGGGGGCCACCGCACCGGAGCCCGAGAGCGTCACCAGAAGATCGTTGGCCACATCGCGCTGGGTAATGCCCAGCTCCAGCGCGCGGCTGCGATCCACATCCACCGTGAGTGTGGGCAGGTCGTTGGTCTGGTGCACGGTCACGTCCACCGCGCCGGGGATGTTGGCGATTTTCTCCTTGAGCTGCTGTGCCAGCGCGAAGTTGTCATTGCGCTTGAAGCCGATGATCTTGACGTTGATCTGCGCCGGCAGGCCAAAGTTGAGAATCTGGCTGACGATGTCGGCGGGCTGGAAGTAGAAGTCGAGATCGGGAAACTTCTTGGGCAGCTCGCTGCGCAGCACCTGCATCCACTCGGGCGCGGTGCGCTGTCGATCGGGCGTGAGCGCAATCAGCACCTCGCCGTCGTGGGTGCCCACGGTCACGCTGTCGCCGAAGGCCATGGAGTACTTCACGGCTGGCTGGCCGATATTGTCGAGAATGAGTGCCACATCGCTGCCCAGCAGCGCGCGCACTTCGTTCTCCACTGCGGTGAAGATCTGCTCGGTGCGCTCGATGCGCGTGCCGGTGGGGGCGCGCACGTGCATGCGAATCTGCCCGGCATCGACAGTGGGGAAAAACTCGCGCCCCACGAATGGCGCCACGGCACTGGTGCCCACCACCACCAGCACCATCGCGGCCAGTGCCGTGGCGCGGTGGGCGAGATTCCACTCCAGCGCCTTGGCATAGCGCTGGCGAAAGCTCTCGAAGCCGCGGTTGAAGCCCTTGTGGATGCGATCGAAGGCGTTATTCGGCGGCGCATGCTCGTCTTCATGCGGCTCGTGGCGCAGCAGCCATTGCGCCATGGCGGGCGTGAGCGTGCGCGAGAGCACGTAGCTGGCGAGGATGGCGAACACCACGGCCAGTGCCAGGGGAATGAACAGATAGCGCGCCACGCCACCCAGAAGACCGACAGGCACGAAGACGATGGTGAGCACCAGCGCCGACACCAATGCGGGGAAGGCGATTTCGGCGGAGCCCAGCAAAATGGCTTCACGCAGCTCGGTGCCCATCATGCGGTGACGATGGATGTTCTCGATGGTGATGGTCGCCTCGTCCACCAGAATGCCGATGGCCAGTGCCAGACCGCCCAAGGTCATGAGATTGAGCGTGTGTCCAAACGCCGTGAGCAGTGCGATGGAGGCGAGGATGGACAACGGAATGGAGACGGCGACGATCAGCGTGGAGCGCCAGGAGCCGAGAAACAGCAGGATGAAGGTGGCCGTGAGCAGCGCGGCGATGAGCCCCTCGATGGCGACGTGTTTCATCGCACCACTCACAAAGGTGCTCTGGTCGAAGCGCGCCTCGATCTTCATACCCTCGGGTGCCGCCGCCCGAAGTGCCGGCAGCAAGCGCTTTACTCCGTCAACGATATCGAGCGTGGAGGCATTGCCGTTCTTCAGGATGTGCAGCAGCACACTGCGCTGGCCATCGACCCGCACGATGTTGATCTGCGGCTCCTGTCCATCACGCACCTGTGCTACGTCCCGCAGATACACCATGGTGCCGTCGATGGAGCGGATCGGCAGATCGTTGAGCTGCTGCAAGAGCACGGGCGAGCTGTTGAGCTGCACGGCGTACTGGGTGTCGCCGATTTTTGCCGCGCCCGCGGGCAGCGTGAGGTTCTGCTGACCCACGGCATCAGCCACGTCACGCGCTGAAAGCCCGCGCGCACGCAGGGCGGCGGGGTCGATATCGACATTGATCAGCCGGTTGGCGCCGCCATAGGGCGCCGGCATGGTGATGCCCTGCAGCGAGGCGATGGAGGGACGGATGCGGGTGTTGGCGTAATCGAAGATCTGCGCCTCGCTCATGGTGTCGCTGCTGAGCGCCAGCTGGATCAAGGGCACCGAGTCGGCCCGGTAACGCACCATGATGGGCGGCGTGACGCCCGTTGGCATGATGCGTTGGATGGTCTGGCTGATGGCGGTGGCCTGCGCAAGCGCCACCTCACTCTTCACGCCGGGGTGAAAGTAGACGCGGATCAGGCCCACGCCCTCGGTGGTCTGGCTCTCGATGCGCTCGACGTCATTGACGTTGGCGGAGATCGAGTTCTCGGAATACTGGGTGATGCGGCGCTCGAAATCGAAAGCGCCGAGACCGGGGTAGGTCCAGATCACCGAGATCACGGGGATCTCGATGTTGGGGAAGATGTCCTTCTGAACCGTGCGTGCGGAGAGGCTACCCCCCAGCAGGATGACGATGGCAAGCACCGCGAAGGTATAGGGGCGCTTGAGCGCGAGCTGGATCAGCCACATGGCGAGTTTGGCGGTGGATACGTTTTGTAGATTGTGACCGATCGGTATCAGTTCCCCAATCCGCGCATGAATCTCGCGGCCACAAAAAAGCCCCGCACGGGGCGGGGCTTGTCAATTCAGCGTCAAGCCTTAGACGATCTTCATCAGCGCCTGCACCATTTTTTTCATGAAGTTGGAGTAGGGAGGGAAGAAGATTTTGGCCACCATGAAGCGCGTGCGCACCACGGAGCGCTCATGGCTGAAAGCCTTGAAGCCGAAGATGCCGTGCGCCGCGCCGATGCCGGAGTTGTTGACGCCGCCGAAAGGCAGATTGCCGTGCAGGTAATGCACCACGGTGTGGTTGATGCAGGCGCCGCCGGAGGAGGTTTCCTTCATCACCTTCTGGATGCTCGCCTCGTTCTTGCTCCACACATAGAGCGCCAGCGGCTTGGGATTGGCGTTGATCTCGTCGATGACGGTTTGCAGCTTGGTGTAACCAATCACAGGCAGCACCGGCCCGAAGATTTCCTCGGACATGATCTTCGCGTCCTGCGGCACGTCGGTGAGCAGCGTGGGAGCCACCCACTGGTCTTCGATGTTGACTCCGCCACCCGCCGCCACCTTGGCACCCTTGGCCTTGGCATCGTCGAGCAAGCCCGCCACGCGGCCGGCATGTCGCTGGTTGACCGAGTGGGCGAGGCAGGGCGAGCGCGACTGCAGGGCGTCCGTCTCGCCATAGCTGGCCTTGAGCACGGCTGCGGCCTTCTGCACGAACTGCGCTTTCACCGACTCGTGCACGAACACATGGTCGGGCGCGATGCAGGTTTGGCCGGCGTTGGTGAACTTGCCCCAGAGAATGTTGCGCGCTGCCAGATCGAGGTCTGCCGTCTCGTCGATGATGGTGGGCGACTTGCCGCCGAGTTCCAGCGTGACGCTGGTGAGGTGCTTGGCCGCCGCGGCCATCACCACCTTGCCAACCGCCGGGGAGCCGGTGAAGAAGATGTGATCGAAAGGCAGTGCCAGCAGCGCGGTGGAGGTAGTGGCATCGCCTTCGAAGATGGCGACTTCATCTTCAGTGAAGGTTTCCTTCACGATCTTCACGATGACCGCGGTGGTGTGCGGCGTCATCTCGCTGGGCTTCAGGATGGCCGTGTTGCCGGCGCTGATGGCGCTCACCAAGGGCACAAACAGCAGATTCACCGGGTAGTTCCAGGGCGCGATGATGAGCGTGCGGCCACGGGGTTCGAACTGGATATAGCCCTTCAAGCCGCCGGTGAGCACGGTGGGCCAGACGCCCTGCGGCTTCATGCGCTTGGCGGTGTGGCGGATTGCATCGTTGGCCTCGGCCACCACCGGCAGAATCTCGGTGAGATCGACTTCCACTGCGGGCTTGCGGAAGTCCTTGAACATGGCCTCCTGCAATGCGGCCGAGTGGGCGACCACGGCCTCCTTCAGCTTCTTGATCTTGGTGATGCGCTCCTCGGCGGTGGAGCGCCGCAGCCGGATGGCGGTATCGAACTGTTTTTCGAACACGCGGCGCACTTCGGCGTCGAGTGTGGTGGCTTCCGGCATGGCAAGAACGGCTGCGGTCATGGGTCTCTCCTCTTCATCACGGGAGGCGCTCCAGAACATGGCTGGACCGCCGTATTGAACGAATGGCAAATATACATCGGGGTTTGCTGACGAATCTTTGCCAGATCGTCAGCGCGGTACACTCCGGCCATGCCATCCAACAACAGTGCCGCGGTACGAGGAATCCTGCCCGTGGTGCGGGTGCTGGGCCTTCTGCTCATGGTCTTCAGCGGCACTTATCTGCTGCCGCTGGGCTGCTCACTGTTCTACGGCGATGGCGAGCACTGGCACTTTGTGGCCGCCATGGCCGTGAGTCAGGTCGCTGGCGCGGCCATGTGGATTCTCACCCGTCACGCCAAACGCGACATCAAGCCCAGGGAAGGCTTTCTGCTGGTATCGCTGTCCTGGGCCTTGATGGCGGCCACGGCCACCGTGCCGCTGCTCACCTCCATTGAAGGGCTGAGCTTCACGGATGCCTACTTCGAAACCATCTCGGGCCTGACCACTACGGGTTCTACCGTACTCGTGGGGATCGACACCCTGCCCCCTTCACTGAATCTCTGGCGGCATGCACTGACCTGGTTGGGCGGCATGGGCATCATCGTGCTGGCCGTGGCCATTCTGCCGCTGCTGGGCGTGGGCGGCATGCAGCTCTACAAGGCCGAAACCCCTGGCCCCATCAAGGACGACAAGCTCACGCCACGCATCACGCAAACGGAAAAGTCGCTGTGGACCATCTACTTTGCGCTGACGCTGCTCTGTGCCGTCTCTTACCGCGCCGCCGGCATGAGCTGGTTCGATGCCGTCTGCCACGCGTTCTCCACCCTGTCACTGGGGGGGTTTTCCACCCACGATGCGAGCTTTGGCTACTTTCAATCACCCGCCATCGAAGGGGTGTGCATTGCCTTCATGATGTTGGGCACGCTCAATTTCTCGACGCACTTTCTGGCCTGGCGTCATGCCAGCCTGAAGCATTACTGGCAAGACGCCGAAGCGCGAGCGATCTTCGGGCTCTACCTCACCGCCATCGTGGTCATCACGCTGTTTCTGTATTTCCATCAGCAATACGCCAGTCTGAGCGAGACACTGCGTCACGTCAGCTTCAACCTGGTATCGCTCGCCACCTCATCGGGTTTTGCCAGCGTGGACTACAACGCCTGGCCACCGTTTGCCTCGCTCGGCATCTTGCTGCTCTCGGCTGTTGGCGCGAGTTCTGGCTCCACCGGCGGCGGCATGAAAATGGTGCGCACACTGATTCTCTTCAAACAGAGCGGCAAGGAAATGAGCACGCTCATGCACCCCAACAGTGTCAGCGTGCTGAAGATTGGCGGTCGCGCCATTCCGCCCAAGGTGGTGATGGCGGTGATGGGTTACATCCACCTCTACGCCATCAGCATCGTGGTGCTCACCTTCCTGATGCTGGGCAGCGGGCTCGACTTCATCTCGGCGTTCACGGCCGTGGTCGCCAGCATCAACAACGCCGGCCCCGGCCTGAACCTGGTGGGACCTGCCAGCAACTACTCGGTGCTCAGCGATTTCCAAACCTGGGTCTGCACCTTTGCGATGCTGCTCGGGCGACTGGAGGTGTTCACGCTCTTCGTGGTGCTCACGCCCAGCTTCTGGCGCGACTGAGCGATTGCAAACGCAGGCTCAAAGAAACGAGAAGCCCACCTGGAAGAGCTTCTCCACTTCGCGGGTCTTGCGCTTGTCGACGATGAACAGAATCACGTGGTCCTCGGCCTGAATCACCGTGTCGTGGTGGACGATGATCACTTCATCGCCCCGCACAATCGCGCCGATGGTGGTGCCGGCCGGCATCTTGATTTCCTCGATGCGACGGCCCACCACCTTGCTGCTCTTGGCATCGCCATGGGCAACGGCCTCAATGGCTTCTGCGGCGCCACGCCGCAGGGTGTGCACGCGTACCACATCGCCGCGGCGCACATGTGCCAGCAGCGCGCTCACGGTGGACTGCTGCGGTGACACCGCGATATCGATGGCGGAGTTCTCCTCCACAAGATCCACATAAGCCATGCGATTGATCAGGGCAACAGCCTTGCTGGCACCGAGCCGCTTCGCCAGCATGGACGACAGCACATTGGCCTCGTCATCGTTGGTGACCGCGCAGAACACGTCGATGTCGTCGATGTTCTCCTCAATCAACAGACCTTCGTTGGCGGCATCGCCCACCAGCACCACGGCATGATCAAGATCGGTGGCCAGCTGCCGGGCGCGCATCTTGTCGCGCTCGATGAGCTTGACCTGCACCTTGCTTTCCAGCGCCTTGGCCAGGCGCATGCCGATATTGCCGCCGCCAGCAATCATCACGCGCTTCACGGGTTTGTCGTGGCGGCGCAGCTCGGCAATGATCTTGGGGATGTGCTCGGCGGCCGCGACGAAGAACACCTCGTCCTCGGCCTCGATGATGGTGTCGCCCTCGGGCAATATCGCGCGGCCGCGCCGGTAGATGGCGGCCACGCGCGCATCCACGCCAGCTGCAAGATGCTTGGGCAGCTCCTTCAGCTGCCGGCTCACCAGCGGGCCGCCGTAGTAGGCACGCACACCCACCAGCCTCACCCGGCCATTGGCGAAATCCACCACTTGCAAGGCACCCGGGTATTCGATGAGGCGCTGGATGTACTCGGTCACCAGCTGCTCGGGGCTGATGCACATGTCCACCGCCAGCGCCTCCTGAGCGAACAGCACCGCGGAGTCCTTTAGATAATCCGCACTGCGCACGCGAGCGATCTTGGTGGGCGTACGGAACAGGGTGTGCGCCACCTTGCAGGCGAGCAGATTGGTTTCGTCCACATCGGTGACGGCGATGAGCATGTCGGCGTCTTCGCAGCCGGCCCGGCGCAGCACATCGGGGTGTGAGCCATAGCCCTGCACGGTGCGCAGATCGAGACGCTCCTGCAGCGCGGCGAGGTTCGCCGGGTCGGTGTCGACGACAGTGATGTCGTTGCTCTCACCGGCCAGATTTTCAGCCAGGGTGGAGCCGACTTGACCGGCCCCGAGGATGACGATTTTCATGGGCGCGGATGTTGCGCCTCCGGCCGCGCCCTGCGCAAGGCGTGAGGGCGGTCGCTGCCGCGACCTGTGAGGTCGCTCGTCGCTACGCGACTTGCTGTGAGGACGCGCCTGCGGCGCTGTGAGGAAAAGCAGAGGCAGCGCTTTGCTTCTCCTCACAGCACCGGCAGCGCCGGTGCGCCCTCACAGGCCGCAAGCGCAGCGATGCGGCCGACCTCACAGGGCGCGGTAGCGCCCGACCTCACTGCCCCGGCGTGTGCTTGCGCGGCAAGGCCGAGAGCTTCACCAGGTCGCGCTCGCGGCTCATGCCGTGCTCGGCGAGACGGGCCAGATAGCGCTGCCAGTTTTTCACCTGCTCCTGCCCCAGCGCCCAGAACAGCTCCCAGGTGTACAAGCCCGTATCGTGGCCATCGTCGAACACCAGCCGCACGGCATAGCGCCCCACGGGCTGGATCTCGCGGATATTCACTTGTGACTTGCCCGGCACCAGCAGCGGCTCTTCCAACCCATGCCCGCGCACCTCGGCCGAAGGACTGAACACGCGCAGGTATTCGCAGGGCAGCGACCACTGCGTGCCGTCGGCATAACTCAGCTGTAGCACCCGCTGCTCGCGCAGCAGCTTGATGGCGGTGGGCGTGGGTGCGGCCATCAGAGGATGAACCGGCTCAGATCTTCGTCGGCCGCCAGCTTGCCGAGCTTGCCATCGACATAGGCGGCATCAACGGTGATGGCGGTGTTGGCGCAATCCGGCGCATCGAATGCAACCTCTTCCATCAGCCGCTCCATCACCGTGTGCAGGCGGCGGGCACCGATGTTCTCGGTCGTCTCATTCACCTGGAAGGCCACTTCAGCCAGGCGGCGCACACCGGCCGCGACGAACTCCACCGTCACGCCCTCGGTGGCCAGCAGCGCCTTGTACTGCTCGGTGAGCGAGTAATTGGGCTCGGTGAGGATGCGTACAAAATCCTCCACCTTGAGCGCTTCAAGTTCCACACGGATCGGCAGACGACCCTGCAGCTCGGGAATCAGATCGGAGGGTTTCGACAGATGAAACGCGCCCGAGCAGATGAACAGGATGTGGTCGGTGTGAACAATGCCGTACTTGGTGCTCACCGTTGAGCCCTCGATGAGCGGCAACAGATCGCGCTGCACGCCCTCTCGCGAGACATCCGCCCCGGCGTACTCCCCCCGCTTGGCCACCTTGTCGATCTCGTCGATAAAGACGATGCCGTTGTCTTCGACATTCTTCAGCGCCTCGGTCTTGATCGCCTCCTCATCCACCAGCTTGCCGGCCTCTTCGTCGGTCAGCTGCTTCATCGCATCGACGATCTTCATCTTCTTGGTGCGCTGCTTGCCGCTGCCCATCTGCGAGAACATCGACTGCAACTGCTGGGTCATCTCCTCCATGCCGGGCGGGCCCATCAGCGACACATTGGGTGGCATGGCGCTGAGCTTGATCTCGATTTCGGTGTCATCGAGCTTGCCCTCCCTCAGCCGCTTTCTGAAAACCTGGCGCGCCGCGCTGCTCTCCTGCTGGCGACCTTCGCTGGGCTCGCCGAAATCCTTCGGCGGCGGCACCAGGGCATCGAGCACGCGCTCTTCGGCGGCCGCCTCGGCCTTGTCGCGCAGGCGGCGCGTGGCCTGCTCGCGGGTCTGCTTGATGGCCGCCTCCACGAGGTCGCGGATGATGGTGTCGACATCCTTGCCGACATAGCCCACCTCGGTGAACTTGGTGGCCTCCACCTTCACGAAGGGCGCGTTGGCCAGCCTTGCGAGCCGGCGCGCGATTTCGGTCTTGCCCACGCCGGTGGGGCCGATCATCAGAATGTTTTTGGGCGTGATCTCGCCGCGCATGCCGACGGGCGTCTGCTGACGGCGCCAGCGGTTGCGCAATGCGACGGCCACCGCGCGCTTGGCAGCGGCCTGGCCAACGATGTGCTGGTCGAGCGCGGCGACGATTTCGCGCGGGGTCATGGCGGTGGTGTGTTGGAGTTCGGTCATGTGGTGCTCTGGCTGTGGTGAGGTCGGGCGCTACCGCGCCCTGTGAGGTCGGCAGCGTCGCTACGCTTGCTGCCTGTGAGGTCGCTCGTCGCTACGCGACTTGCTGTGAGGACGCGCCTGCGGCGCTGTGAGGAAAAGCAG
>CAMTXV010000267.1:0-3020 GCA_947085665.1 uncultured Sinobacteraceae bacterium
ATGTGCAGTGGCAGCATGCCCGCCACCTTTATTGGCCGCAGCTCGACGTGGATCTATCCATCGAGTCGATCGAGCATCCAGAGCGCTTCCCTCTGATTGCGCACTAGTCACTCGCGTGGACGAATTCCAGCTGATTCGCCACTACTTCGCGAGCCTCACGGCGGGCAGTGAAGGTGTTGTGCTTGGCATCGGCGACGATGCCGCTCTGCTGGCAGTGCCGACTGGCCAGCAGCTGGTAGTCACCACCGACACCCTCGTGGCAGGCCGGCATTTTCCGCAGGCCACACGCCCCTTCGACATCGGCTGGAAGGCGCTGGCGGTGAATCTCTCCGACCTCGCCGCCATGGGTGCCACGCCACGCTGGTTCACGCTGGCGCTGACGCTGCCCGCCCCCGATGCCGACTGGCTGTCGGGCTTCAGCGAGGGCCTGAAGGCACTGGCCGATCTGCACGGCGTGGCGCTGGTCGGTGGCGATACCACGCGCGGGCCGCTGGCCATCAGCATCACGGCCATGGGGCTGGTGCCGGCAGGAAAGGCCATGCGGCGCGATGGGGCGGTGCAGGGTGATCTGATCTGCGTCACCGGCACTTTGGGCGATGCGGCTCTGGGCTTGCGCTTGCTGGCTGAGGAGCACGCTGACGGCGAACCCCCTCCCCCAGCCCCTCCCCGCAAGGGGGAGGGGAGCAATAGCAGCACAGCCTCAGTGGAGTGTGCCGATCAATCCCCCGCCCCCTTGTGGGGAGGGGTTAGGGGAGGGGGGGTGCCGCAAGCGCAGCCCTTTCTCATCGCCCGCCTCAATCGCCCTCGCCCGCGCGTCGAAGCGGGCCAGATTCTGGCCAAGTGGGGCATGGCGGCAATTGATCTCTCCGATGGCCTCGCGGGTGACCTCAATCACATCCTCATCGCCAGCCAGGTGGGTGCCGAGCTGCGTGCCGACCGCCTGCCACGCTCAGCTACCTTTGCCTCCGCAGCGCCTGCCGATGCACTCGCCCTGCAGCTGCACGGCGGTGACGACTACGAATTGTGTGTGTGCCTGCGCGGTGAGGACTACCAGGCCGCACAGCCCGCACTGGCCGCACTCGGTGTGCCGCTGACGCGTATTGGTGTGATCACTGCCGAGCCAGGTCTACGCCTGCGCGAGGGCGCTGTGGTGCGTCCGCTGGAGCCGCGCGGTTATCAACACTTCCATCATGAGGGACCGGTATGAGCGAAGCGGCAATCGGCGTGTTCGACTCCGGCCTTGGAGGCCTTTCGGTGCTGCGCGAGCTGGTGACAGCCCTGCCGCAGGAAAACTTCATCTACGTCAGCGACGCCGGCCACTGCCCCTACGGTGGCAAGCGCGCCAGCGAGATCACCGACCGCGCCGAGGCCATCACCGACTTCCTGCTGGCCAAGGGCGTGAAGCTGATTGTGGTGGCCTGCAATACCGCCACTATCGCCGCCATCGAATCGCTGCGGGCGACCTACACGGTGTCTTTCGTCGGCATGGAGCCCGCCGTGAAACCGGCCGCCGTGCTGACCCGCGCCGGCGTGGTGGGCGTGCTCGCCACTGGCGCCGCATTGGCTGGCGAGAAACTGCACCGGCTGATCGAGCGCCACGCCGCCGGCGTGCGGGTGCTGACCCAGCCCTGTCCGGGGCTGGTGGAGCGCGTTGAGGCCGGGCTCATCAGCAGTGCCGAAACCCGGGCGCTGGTGGAGCGCTACACCGCACCTTTGCTGGCGCAAGGGGCCGATGTGCTGGTGCTGGGCTGCACGCACTATCCCTTCCTGAAGCAGGTGATCCAGAACGTGGTGGGACCGGAGGTCACCTTGCTGGATACCGGTGCCGCGGTGGCACGCCGCGCGGTATCACTCCTGCAGGCGGAGCGTCTGGCCACATCGGCCAGCGAGCCGGGTCGTATTCGCTGTTTCACTAGTGGCGACCCGGTGGTGGTGGCCGAAACCGCCAGCCAGCTCTGGGGCAGCCCCCTCACTGTGGAGCGCATGAGCTGATGCGCCTGAGCCATGCGTAACTACAAGCCGCCGCCGGTTGATGCCGGGCTCATCCTGCGCTCGCCGGTCCATCTGATTGCCTTCGGCTTTGGCACGGGCCTGTCGCCCAAGGGGCCGGGCACGGTCGGCACGCTGGCGGGGCTACCGTTCTGGTTCCTGCTCAATCACTTGCAATGGCCCCTGTATCTGCTGGCGTGTGCTTTGCTTTTCGCCTTTGGCTGCTGGGTGTGTGGCGAGTCGGCCAAGCGGCTGGGGGTGCATGACCACGGCGGCATCGTGTTCGATGAAATCGTCGGCTTTCTAGTAAGTTGCACGGCCTTGTTGTTGCTTAACCTCAGCTCATGGTGGCTGCTGCCGGCCTTCGCGCTATTCCGCGCGTTCGACATCCTCAAACCCTGGCCAATCAAGGTCTTGGACGCGAAAGTTCATGGGGGTTTCGGGATCATGGTGGACGACCTGATCGCCGGTCTGCTGGCGGCGCTGGTGCTGGCTGGCTTACCGCGTTTGATGGCGTAAAAGTAACAAACATTGTTCTAGCTTCCCGAGGCCGCACTGCGGCACACTGCGGTGGCAGGTCCCCGTTCAGATCACATCGAAAGATCAATCAGAACAACCATCAGGAGCCACAATGTCGAAAACGGTACGCATCGGATGCGCCTCAGCCTTCTGGGGTGATACCAATACTGCCGCCGCGCAGTTGGTGCAGAAGGGAAACATCCATTACCTAGTTTTCGACTATCTGGCCGAGATCACCATGTCGATCCTCGCCGCCAAGCGCATGCGCGATGCGAACGATGGCTATGCGACCGATTTCGTCGAGCACGTGATGGCGCCGCTGCTGCCGGAATTGAAGGCGCGCGGCATCAAGGTGGTGGCCAATGCCGGCGGCCTCGCGCCGCGGGCTCTGGCGGCCAAGCTCGCGGCTCTGGCAGGGAGGCTCGGTCTCTCGCCGCGCATCGCGGTGGTCGAGGGAGACGATCTGCTCGCGCGCCTGCCGGAGATCGGAAGAGCACACGTCTGAACTCCAG
>CAMTXV010000268.1:0-1275 GCA_947085665.1 uncultured Sinobacteraceae bacterium
GTGTGCTCTTCCGATCTGTCCAAAAAACAGGTCCGGTTTCGGTTACAGCAAGGCCCCGAAACCGTAGGTTGCCGGGGCCTTGCAGGGTGCAGCATTTTACTCGCGAAGACTACATCCGGGCAGCTTCAGCCACCTCGGCGGCATAGTCCGTCACCTTCTTCTCGATGCCCTCGCCCACGGCTAGGCGCACGAAGCGGGCGACCTTGGCATTCTTGGCTTTCAGCGTCTTCTCAACCGCCTCGTCGCTCTTCTGGCCGTAGGCCTCGTTCTTCACGAAGGGCTGGCCGAGCAGAGAGATTTCTGAGGTGAACTTGTTGATCTTGCCGTCGATCATCTTGGCGACGATGTCGGCAGGCTTGGCCTTGTAGACCTTGCCAGCGGCTTCGGCGTCAGCCTGGGCTTCGGCGGCTTCGGTGGCCACGAGGCCCTCAATCACCTTGCGCTCCGCGGCAATCACGTCGGCCGGCACATCGGCAGCCGACAGCACCTTGGGCGACATGGCGGCAGCGTGCAGGGCGAGGTCCTTGGCCAGCGTCTCGTCACCAGCTTCCATCGCCACCACCACACCGATCTTGCTGCCGTGCAGGTAGCTGACGATGGGGCCAGCGGCCTTGGCGATCACTTCGAAGCGACGGATGGTGATGTTCTCGCCGAGCTTGATGACCATCGCACGACGCTGCTCATCCAGAGTTGAATCGCCGTTCTGCATGGCAGACAGCTCTTCGACGCTGCCGGGCTTGGCAGTGAGCGCAATCTTGGCGGCAGCCTCTGCAAGGGCGACGAAATCGTCGGCCTTGGCCACAAAGTCGGTCTCGCAGTTCACTTCCACCAGGGCCATGGCTTCGGCATTGCTGGCCACCGAGATACGGCCTTCGGCAGCCACACGGGTGGCCTTCTTGTCAGCCTTGGTCATGCCATCCATGCGCATCTTTTCGATGGCGGCGTCCATATCGCCGTTAGTGGCGACCAGGGCTTTCTTGCAATCCATCATGCCGGCGCCGGTACGCTCGCGCAGCTCGGCCACCATTTTGGCGTTGATATCAGCCATGTTGAATTAACCCTCGGTCTTTTCGGAGGCGACGTCAGCGGCCGGGGCGGCTTCGGTCACGGCGGGCTTGGCAGCGGCGCGCGGGGCGGCTGCGCGGGTTTCAACGCGCGGAGCCGGACGGCGAGCGCCGCCGCGGTCGTTGCGGTCGTCACGACGGCCTGCGGGCTTGCCACGGCTCTTGTCCTGCTCGCCGCCTTCGACAGCCTCGGGGCGCGGAGTGGTGGTGA
>CAMTXV010000269.1:0-2043 GCA_947085665.1 uncultured Sinobacteraceae bacterium
ACCATCCGTATTCCGGTGCACATGATCGAGACGATCAACAAGCTCAACCGCATCTCGCGCACCATGATCCAGGAAATGGGCCGCGAGCCCACGCCCGAGGAACTCGCCGTGCGCATGGAAATGCCGGAAGACAAGATTCGCAAGGTGATGAAGATCGCCAAGGAGCCGATCTCGATGGAAACCCCCATCGGCGACGACGAGGACTCACACCTCGGCGATTTCATTCCCGATGATCAGGCCGTGTCTCCGCTGGAAACCGCCACTTCGGTGTCGCTTGCCGAAGCCACGCACGAGATTCTCGCCAGCCTCACGCCGCGCGAAGCCAAGGTGCTGCGCATGCGCTTCGGCATCGACATGACCACCGACCACACGCTGGAAGAAGTGGGCAAGCAGTTCGACGTCACCCGCGAGCGCATCCGCCAGATTGAAGCCAAGGCGCTGCGCAAGCTGCGCCACCCTTCACGGGCGAACTATCTGCGTTCGTTCCTGGACGAGTAAGTCAGCCTGACCTGAAAAGCCCCGCATCGCGGGGCTTTTTTGTTGGGGCTGGCAACCTAGCCCTGACCCGGTTGGATTACTCATCCCTCTCTTCAGCCGCAGGCCCCAGCAGCTCAATGGATAGTTCCTCAGGCCCGAGAGTTTTCTGCATTGCGGTCCAGCCTTCGGCGTCGGTCACGCCGTGAAGGATGGCGCCATCTTCACGGTGAATGGCGTAGCGGTAGTTCCGGGCGGCAGTACCGTCGCGATGCACCAGCTGGAATCGCTCATCGAATGGGGTTTCAGGCCAGGCATTCATCTCTCGCGACAGCTGCGTTGGCCCTGCAAACTGATGCTGGGCCGCGTGAATTCTGAGCGTGCCGGGGCATTGCACCGTGATGTTTCCGCCTTCGATTTCGATGCTGGCACCGCCTGCCGTGACGAGCTTGATGGCGGTGGCGGCAGCGAAGTCGATGCTGTCGTTACTGCTGGCAATGTGGAGCGCCTTTGCACTGTGGAGGTCGAGATGATCGTTCTGGGCTTCAATCCGGAGTGGCCCTTGTGCGGCAATGAGGCCCAATCCAGTTCCCTGGTCGCCTGCCTGAGTCGCGCCTGCGAGTAGGCCGATGGCCTGTCCGCTATGCAGACTGAGTTGCTGCGCGCAGGCGAGATTGAGGTCCCCACCCGTGGCGATCAGCGTGCTGTGGCCACTGGCCATCTGGATGCTCTCGGCCGCCACCAGCGCCAGACCCGCACGACCGGCAGTCACCACCATGGGCAGCCCAAGATGCGGGACGACACGACCCGCACTGTCGGGCGAGCTGCTGGCTTGCCGATGCGAGGCGGCCTCCGCTCGCGCGGTGCGGTCGCAATCCGCGTTCACTGTGCTCCCTAAGGCCTTGGTCATGGCCGCCAGAGGTGCCACGGGTGTGCTGCCGCGGCCGTGCTGAATGCTGATGCCCACCGTCTTGTGCAGACGACTGGCTTCATCAAAGGCCGTGGCCAGTCCCTGCGCCTGATGCAGCAGCGCCAGAGGGCCGGTGATCTCGCCTGTGGGTGTGCTTTGAGCGCCCAAGCCAGGGTCATGCCAGGTGCTGATCAGCACGCCTGCCTCGCCGCGGAGTGCGGTTGCACGATCGCTGCGCAGTTCAATGCCTGCACCGCGTGCACTGCCCCGGAAGTTGTCTGCGGTGTGGATGAGATGGCCCAGGTTGAGCTGACTGGTGCCCTGCGTGCTGGCCAGCTGGCAGCGGAGCTCTTGGTCGTGATCATCAAACTGCAGCTGGTTGTGGCCGCTGCCGGAGAGTTCCTGGGTTTTGAAACCCATCAGCCCCGCGGCGTTTCGATGGCCAGCGGCGTCAGCACTGGCGCCATGCCAGGCGGGAGCATTTCCGCCGCTGCGGTTTCCCTGGGCGCTGGCCCTGTCGTTCCGAGCCTTCGCGAACAGTTCGGCAGCGCTGTGCATGGCAGGCATCTCGCCGGGGGGTATGGTTTGTCCTCCCTCGCCACGCCCGTTGTAGATCGGAAGAGCACACGTCTGAACTCCAGTCACCGATGCGGTTATCG
>CAMTXV010000270.1:0-7172 GCA_947085665.1 uncultured Sinobacteraceae bacterium
CGATGCGACGGTAGAAATTCGCTACGAGGGCTACGGCCCCGGTGGTGTGGCGGTGATGGTGGACTGCATGACCGACAACCCCACCCGCACCGTCGCCGAAGTGCGCCATGCCTTCGTGAAAAACGGCGGCAACATGGGCACCTCAGGTTCGGTGGCCTTCCAGTTCGCCGAAGTGGGTGAGCTGATCTTTGAACTGGGCGGTGCCGTCACCGAAGACAAGCTGATGGAAGTGGCACTGGATGCTGGCGCTGATGATGTGGTGAGTGACGACGGCTACTGCGATGTCATCACCCCGCCCGCCGCCTACGAGGCGGTGAAGAAAGCACTGGAAGCCGCCGGCCTCAAGCCCCTGCAGGCCGAGGTGACCATGCGGCCCGCCAACCGCGTGGCGGTGGAGGGTGAGGTGGCCGAGCACTTGCAGAAGATGATCGACATGCTCGAAGACCTTGACGACACGCAGGACGTTTACCACAACGCTGCGCTCTAACATGCGCGCGCTGGCTGCACTGGGGTTGGCTTTGCTGCCATTGCTGGTGCATGCCGGTCCGCCTTATGTGCTGAGAGTGGTTCCTCAGCAAATGGGATTCACCCTGCTCGGCTCTGGCGGTCAGCCGGAGGCTCTGCCGCGACTTCAGCTCGACGCAGGCGGCGAGATCGAAAATCAAGTTGATTTTGGCAGTCCGGCCATCACGGCTGATGGCCGCACCGTCGCCTGGCTGGCGTATTACCCCAACTGCTGCACGTCGTACCCCATCCCGCGCGAACTGGTGGTGTTTCGTGACGGCGCGGTGCTGCAACGCTTCGGTAGCGATGGCACCCCGGTTTGGAAATGGCGATTCGTCAAACGGGGAGCTGCTGTCGAGCTCTACCAGAACACGGTGCACGGCGACTTCGCACCGCGCTACGAACGACGTGCCATTGCGAATGGCCGATTGCTGGCCGCATACGAAGGGGCAGCGAATGCCAATGCCCCAGCCTGGGTTCGCGCGCTGGATGCACTGCCCTGAGTGCATAAGCGGAAACCTACGGCGGCATGACTTGGCGCGACGCCGGCTTGCACCCACCCCGCGGAATGAAGCTGCTGAACTTCAAGTTGTTGTAGAGACTGTTTGACGTCTCTACAGCAATCGGTCCTAATTCGGTCTGAATACAGACCGCATGGATCACCGCATGAAGCTCTCTGCCGCCATCAAGCCCATCAGCTATCTCAAGGCCAATGCCGCAGACATCGTGCGTGAGCTGGGCCTGGGCGGCGAGCCACTGGTGATCACCCAGAACGGCGAAGCAAAGGCAGTCATCCAGGACATCAAGAGTTTCGAACGCACGCAGGAAACCCTGGCCTTGCTCAAGATTCTTGCCTTGGGCCGCAAGCAGGTGGAGCAGGGCAAGCTCATCGCGCTGGACTCGGCCGTCGCCGAGGTCAAGGTCCGCCGCAAAGCTGCGCAGCGCGCTGCCTGATGCCGCTCAAGGTTCTGCTGACTGCCGATGCGCTCAGTGATCTCGACGAGATTCATACGTACATCGCTGAGCACAGCGGCAATGCCAGAGCAGACCAGATCACGGAGGGCATCCGTGCCCAGTTGATGAAGGCGGCGGATTTCCCTGAATCCGGCGCCTATCCGCCGGAGCTTCTGGAGTGGGGCATCCGTGAGTTCAGACAAACTCGTTTCAAACCCTATCGTGCGATCTATCAGGCCGATTCAAGGCGGCTCATCGTCATGCTCATTGCCGATGGCCGGCGAGACATGAAGACGCTGCTGCAGCGTCGGCTGCTGGCCTGATATGGCCCGCCGCATCCAATCCCTCGACGAACTCCGCCGCCCGGCGCGACTGGTTTCCCAGCCTGTGATTCGTGCAGTCGCACCAGCGGCAGCCCTGCGCATTCTCGACATCGACCCCGGCTCGCGCTTCACTGGCTGGGGCGTGGTCGAGGCGCGCGGTGCGAAGCTCACTCACATTGCGAGCGGCTGCATCCGCACGGGCGAGGGTGTGCTGCCGCCTCGGCTGCGGCTGATTCACGAAGGGCTTGCGGCGGTGATCGCCGAGCACAGGCCTGCCGAATACGCGGTGGAAGAAGTGTTCATGCGCGTCAACGTGGGCACCGCGCTCATTCTTGGCCAGGCGCGCGGCGTGGCGGTGCTGGCCGGCGCTCTGGCCGGCTTGCCATTTGCCGAATACGCCCCGGCGCAGATCAAGCGCGCCTTGGTGGGGAACGGTCGCGCAGAAAAAGCGCAGATTCAGCATATGGTGAAAGTCTTGCTCGGTTTGCAGGGCGAGATGGCGACTGAACTGGGTGCGGACGCGGCCGATGCACTGGCCATTGCCATCTGCCATGCGCATGTTCGTGGCACTCTTTCGCGCGGTGATGCGGCTTTGAAAAAAACCTGGGGTTAAGCAAGACAATGATCGGCCGTCTCACGGGAACACTGCTGCACAAGGCCCCGCCGCAGCTGCTGCTGGATGTCAGCGGCGTGGGCTATGAGGTGGAAGCGCCCATGTCCACCTTCTACCGCCTGCCGGCAGCCGGTGAGACGGTGAGCCTGCACACCCACCTCACCATTCGCGAAGACGCACACCTGTTGTTCGGCTTTGCCACCGCGCAGGAGCGATCACTGTTCCGCGAGCTGATCAAGCTCAGCGGTGTAGGCCCCAAGCTGGCACTCGCCGTGCTCAGCGGTGTGGCCGTGGAAGAATTCTGGAACCTGGTGCGCAGCGGGGATGCCCTGCGCCTCACCAAGCTGCCGGGCATTGGCAAGAAAACCGCCGAGCGCATGGTGCTGGAGCTGCGCGAAAAAGCCGGTGCGGCCGATGGCCCCGCCAGCTTCAGCGGCAGTGGTGCGGCATTGCCCGCCACGCCGCTGGCCGAGGCACGGTCTGCACTCGAAGCGCTGGGCTACAAGCCTGCCGAGGCCAGCAAGATGACCGATGCCTTCCCGACTGAAGCACTGTCTACCGACCAGATCATTCGCGAAGCGCTGAAGCGCGCGGTGCGATGAGCGAACAGCCGCCGCTCGCGCACCCGCATGGCCTGCACCGGCATCGCGAGCGCATTCTGGCGCTGGCCGCACTCGGTAAGGCTGCCCTCTCGCGCTTTGCCGCGGTGAAGGAGGTGGCCACCCTGCTGGGCGAGCTGATTCTCGCCACCCTGGCCCTGCTGCGTGGCCGCGCGCGCTTTGATAAAGCCGATACCTGGGCCGTGGTGCAGGCGAGCGGGCCAGGCGCACTGGGCGTGGTGGTGCTGGTGAATCTACTGGTGGGCTCCATCCTCGCCTTTGTGGGTGCCATCCAGTTGCAGAAGTTTGGCGCCGAGATGTTCGTGGCCGATCTGGTCAGCATTGCCACTGTGCGCGAGATGGCCGCCGTCATCACCGCCGTGGTGCTGGCCGGCCGCACGGGGGCTGCATTTGCCGCGCGCCTCGCCACCATGCAGGGTAACGAAGAGATCGACGCGCTGAAGACCATGGGCGTCTCGCCGGTGGAATACCTGGTGCTGCCACGCGTGCTGGCACTCACTCTCATGACCCCGCTGCTCTATGCCTTTGCCTGCGGCGTGGGCCTGCTGGGGGGCTGGCTGGTGGCGGTGGGCACACTCGATTTGAGCAATGCCCTCTATTGGGATCGCACTGCCGATGCCCTGGCCGGCCGGCATTTCGTGCTGGGGGCGCTCAAGAGTCTGGCCTTCGGGGCGCTGGTGGCCTTCGCGGGCTGCTTCTATGGCTTGCGCGCCGGTCGCAATGCCGCAGCAGTGGGCGAGGCCACCACCAGCGCGGTGGTGAGTGGCATCGTCGGTGTGATTCTCATTGATGCCGTGTTCGCGCTCTGCGCCTACGCGCTGGATGTGTGAAGCCATGAAGACCGGCAAGGAAGTCGCTGTCGAGGTTTGCGACCTGCGCATGGCCTACGGCAAGAAGCTGATCCAGGAGAACGTCAGCTTTGCGGTGAACAAGGGCAGCGTGTTCATCATCATGGGTGGCAGCGGTTGCGGCAAAAGCACGCTGCTCAAGCACCTGATCGGCCTCTTCCCGCCGGCGGCCGGGCAGGTTCTCTATGGCGACACCGACTACTGGCAGGCCGGCGTCGACGAACAGGATGCGATCCGCCGCCGCTTCGGGGTGCTGTTCCAGGGCTCCGCACTGTTCAGCACGCTCACGCTCACCGAGAACGTGCTGATGCCGATGCAGCTCAATGGCGATGCCAAGAAGTCTGCGGCTGAGCGCCGAGAGCGGGCCGAGGAGCTGCTGGGCCTGGTGGGGCTCTCGCATGCAATGGACCTGCTGCCCAACGAAATCAGCGGCGGCATGAAGAAGCGCGCCGCCCTCGCGCGGGCGCTGGCGCTAGATCCTGAATTTCTGTTTCTCGATGAGCCCTCGGCAGGCCTGGACCCCATCAGTTCGCGCAAGCTCGATGACCTCATTCTGGAGCTGCGCGAGCGCACCGGAGCCACCGTGATGGTGGTGACCCACGAGCTGCCCAGCCTGTTCGCGATTGGCGACGACGGCATCTTTCTGGATGCCAAAACCAAGCAGCCCATCGCCCGCGGTGCGCCGAAAGATCTTTTGGAAAACTGCGAGGACGCCTTTGTGCAGGCCTTCTTGAACCGTGAAGTACCGGCTGGAGACGACAGCAATGAGTAGTGTGAAAAAAGCCAACCCGACGGTGATCGGCGCCTTTGTGCTGATGTCGCTGGCACTGATCGCCTTCGCCATCATGGCGCTGGGCGGTGCGGCACTGTTCACGCCCAAGCAGCGCGTGGTGGCCTTCTTCGAGGGTTCGGTGAAGGGGCTCACGGTGGGTTCTGCCGTGAACTTCCGCGGCGTGAAGGTGGGCAGTGTCGATCGCATCGTGCTGCAGTTCGCGCCCGACTCGCTGGAGCCGCGGATTCCGGTCTACATGACACTCCTGCCCAACCAGGTGAAGCTGATCGGCACGGGGGAAGACGGCACGACCATCCCGTTCGACGCGTATATCGAGAAGGGCTTGAGAGCAAAGCTCAGTATCGACTCGCTGGTCACCGGCCAGCTGATCGTCGATCTCGATTTTCGGCCCGATGTGCCGGCGGTCCTCCATGCATCGCGCGAAACCGCATATCCCGAAATCCCCTCGATGAAGTCTGATTTCGACGTGCTGAAGGATCAGCTTTCGGAACTGCCGCTGCGGCAGCTCGCTGATGATGTGAAAGGCATGGTGGAGTCTTTTCAGGTGCTGGCCAATGGCACGGGCGGCACGCTGGGCATTGTTGGCGAAGAGCTGAAGGCCACGGCCACCACCACCCGGCAGACACTCGAAGAAGCCCAGCGCACCATCGCCACGCTGGAGCGCACGCTGCGCTCTTTCGAGCGCGCTTCCGATCAAGCCACCAAGACCCTCTCCACCACAGGGCCTGCGCTGGAGCAAACACTGCAATCGGCCCAGCGCGCCATGCTGCGCATTGAAACCACCATGCAGAGCGCCGATGCGGCCGTGGCCCAGGTGGCGGAGATGACCGCCCCCGGTGCGCCGGTGCGGGCCGAGCTGGAGCAAAGCCTGCGCGATCTCTCGGCCTCGGCGGAATCGTTGCGGCATTTCGCCGAAACCGTCGAGCGCCAACCCAATGCCGTGATCTTTGGTCAGGACTAAACCCATGCCCGCCCTCTCTGCTGCTCGCCCTCTGTTGACCGCCGCGCTGCTCGGCCTTGCCGCCGCACTCGCACTCACTGCCTGCACCCCCGGCAGCGTGAGGCAGCCGCCCAAGCGCCTGCTGCTGGCCTACCAGGGCGCGCTGCCGCCCACACCCGCAGCGCCGCAGCCACGGCTGGTGCTGCGCGCCATCAGCGTGCCGGACTACCTCGACCGCCGCGAACTGGTGCGCCGCGTTGGCAGCGTCGAAGTGGTTCGCGATGAAACCGCGGTGTGGGCCGAACGCCCCTCCAGAGCCATCACCCGCTTTGTGGCGCTGGCACTGGGCGCCCAGCGCAGCGACTACCGCGTGGAGAGCTACACCACCGCCGATGGCCGCGCGCCCGATGCCCTGCTGGCCATCACGCTGGAAGGCTTCGAGCCCGGCAGTGACGGCACGCTGCGCCTGCGTGGCAGCTGGGTGTATGCCCCCAACGGTCAGCGCAGCAGCCTCTCGGGTCGCTTTGATGCCGATGCGCCCACGGCCAGCGGCAGCGCCGAGGCCAGCGTGGCCGCGCTGGAGCAGGCGCTGGGCAGTGCCGTGAAGACCCTCGCCAGCCAGCTGCCGGCGCTGGCCATCAAAGCCGAACAGAAGCCCTGAAAACAGGCAGCCTGATCGGGTCCATGTGCGACACTGCGGCACCGTTTTTCTGCCCTCTCTCGTGATGTCCGACCGCTTGCTCACCGCCGCTACCGGCTCCACCGACGAAGAGCGCATCGACCGCGCCATCCGCCCGCAGAAACTCGCGGACTACGTGGGCCAGGCACCGGTGCGCGAGCAGATGGGGCTGGCCATCGAGGCCGCCCGCCGCCGCAACGAGGCACTCGACCACACGCTCATCTTCGGCCCCCCAGGTCTGGGCAAGACCACGCTTGCCAACATCCTGGCCACCGAGATGGGCGTGAATATCCGAGTCACCTCCGGGCCCGTGCTGGAAAAAGCAGGAGATCTCGCTGCGCTGCTGACCAATCTCGAAGCGCGCGATGTGCTGTTCATCGACGAGATCCACCGCCTCTCGCCCGTGGTGGAGGAAGTGCTCTACCCGGCGATGGAGGACTACCAGCTCGACATCATGATTGGCGACGGCCCGGCCGCCCGATCCATTCGTCTGGACCTGCCGGCCTTCACACTCATCGGCGCCACTACCCGTGCCGGCGCGCTCACCAGTCCGCTGCGCGACCGCTTCGGCATCGTCCAGCGCCTGCAGTTCTATGGCGTGGATGACCTGACCCGGATCGTCAGCCGCAGCGCCGGTATTCTGGGGGCGCCGGTTCAGGGGCAGGGCGCACACGAAATTGCCCGCCGCTCGCGCGGCACGCCGCGCATTGCCAACCGCCTTCTACGCCGCGTGCGCGATTATGTGCAGGTCAAAACCACACAGCTTTTGATCACCATGGATGTTGCTGTCAAAGCCCTGGATACTTTGGGTGTTGATCCCGCCGGTTTGGATGAAGCCGATCGCCGGCTTTTAAAAATTCTGCAGGATCATTATCGCGGCGGGCCGGTGGGGATTGAA
>CAMTXV010000271.1:0-4049 GCA_947085665.1 uncultured Sinobacteraceae bacterium
GATGATTTGAGCCGCAGTGTATGGCAAGGCTCAGGCTGCATCGCAATGAAAGTTGCCAATCGCGCTGATGGCCGCGCTTGTTTTGACCAGACCACCCCCCAAACCTAGACTCACGCCCCTTTCACGCGGGCATCCACCCCGTTCATCCAGGACTCCCATGAGCATTCTCGTCAACCGCCCCGCCCCAGATTTCAAAGCCCCCGCCGTGCTCGGCGACGGCAGCATTGGCGAGCTGAAGCTCTCGGACTTCCGCGGCAAGCACTACGTCGCCCTGTTCTTCTGGCCGCTCGATTTCACCTTTGTCTGCCCGAGCGAAATCATTGCCCATGAAAACCGTCGCAAGGCCTTTGAAGAAAAGGGCGTGCAGCTGATCGGCGTATCCATCGACAGCCAGTTCACGCACTTTGCCTGGCGCAGCACCCCCATTAACAAGGGCGGCATCGGCGAGGTGGGTTTCCCGATGGTGGCCGACGTCAACCATGAAATCGTGCGCGCCTACGGCGTGGAGCATCAGGACGGTGTGGCCTTCCGCGCAACCTTCCTCATCGACAAGGCCGGCATCGTGCAGCACCAGGTCGTCAACAACCTGCCGCTGGGCCGCGAGGTGGATGAGCTGCTGCGGCTGGTGGATGCACTGCAGTTCACCGAGACGCATGGCGAGGTCTGCCCCGCTGGCTGGAAGAAGGGGGACCAGGGCATGAAAGCCACCACCGAAGGCGTGGCGGCCTACCTCGCCGAACACGGCAGCAAACTTTAATCACGAACGAGATCAGCGCATGTCCACCACCCAACACCATCGTCTCGTCATCCTGGGCTCCGGCCCTGCCGGCTACACGGCAGCCGTCTATGCCGCACGTGCCAATTTGAAGCCCGTGATGATCACGGGCCTGGAAGTGGGCGGTCAGCTGATGACCACTACCGTAGTCGACAACTGGCCCGGCGACGTGCATGGCCTGATGGGCCCTGACCTCATGACCCGCATGCAGCAGCACGCCGAGCGCTTCGAAACGCAGTTCATCTACGACCACATCCACACGGTTGATCTCAAGAGCAAGCCCTACTCGCTCACGGGCGACCAGGGCACCTACACCTGCGATGCCTTGATCATCGCCACCGGCGCTTCAGCCAAGTATCTGGGCATGGAATCCGAGCAGCTGTTCCGCGGCAAGGGCGTTTCGGCCTGCGCCACCTGCGATGGGTTCTTCTACAAGAATCAGGAAGTGGCGGTGATTGGCGGCGGCAACACGGCCGTGGAAGAGGCGCTGTATCTCTCCAACATCGCCAAGAAGGTGACCATCGTGCACCGCCGCGACAAGTTCAAGGGCGAGAAAATTCTGCACGACAAGCTGTTCAAGAAGCAGGCCGAGGGCAAGGTGGAAATCATCTGGGACTCCACCCTCGACGAAGTGCTGGGCGATGCCACGGGCGTGACCGGCATGCGGGTGAAGAATCTCAAGGACGGCACGGTGCGCGAGATTGATCTCAAGGGCGTGTTCATCGCCATTGGCCACTCGCCCAACACCGGTATCTTCGAAGGCCAGCTCGAGATGAACGGCGGTTACATCAAGGTGAAGTCAGGCAGCGAGGGCGATGCCACGCTCACCAGCGTGCCGGGCGTTTTTGCGGCAGGCGATGTGCAGGATCACGTCTACCGCCAGGCCATCACCAGCGCCGGTACGGGCTGCCAGGCCGCACTCGATGCCGAGCGCTATCTCGACAAACTCGAAGGCCATTGATCGACTGAAACTTCATTGCGCCCGCAGCGTCCAATGGCGCGCTGCGGGCGTAGTCGCGTACGCTGGCCCCCGGGGCACAAAACAAAACAAGACTTATGAAAATGAAACTCTTCAGCTCACGAACCTCTCCGTTCGTGCGCAAGGTGCGCGTGGCAGTACTCGAGCTGGGCCTTGAAGGCTTGGTGGAAGAAACCTTCACCGACTGGTCGGCCAACGACCCGGCGTTTCTCGCCGCCAATCCCCTGGGGCAGATTCCCGCACTGATCACCGAAAAGGGCGATGCCCTGCCCGGCTCTGACCTCATCATCGAGTACCTGCAAACCCGCGGTGGCACGCTGACTTCGCTGCCGCGCGGCAGTGCCCGCTGGGGCAAGCTCAAGCGCGCTCAGCTGGCCGATGGCATTACCGAATGTGCGGTGTCGGTGCTGCTGGAATCGCGCCGGCCCGAGGGCGAGCGCTCGCCCGCCTGGGTGGCCCGCAAGGAAGCCGCCATTGCCCGGAGCCTCGATGTGCTGGAGCAGGAAGCCACGGAACTGACCACCGATCTGCCCAGCGTGGTGGAGATTGGCGTCGGCGCTGCGCTGGGTTATCTCGATTTTCGCTTTACCGCACTCGACTGGCGCGGCACGCGCCCGGCCCTTGCTGCGTGGTACGCAGAGTTCTCCCAGCGCGAGTCGATGCTGAAGACCGCACCGGTTGCATGAGGCTGGCGGCTCTGCTGCTGTCTGGCGCCCTGCTGGCCAGCTGCGCGAGCCGTCCGCCGGTCTCCGGCGAATCCCCTGCACCATCCCCCTCGCTGGGCCGTGTGCCCCGCCACAGCCCGCCGCCCGATCAACCCCTGCTGCGCGGCGATCGCGATCTGATCGTGATGACGGCCTTCGCGCAAGTGGGCAAACCCTATCTCTACGGCGGCAACGGGCCAGAGGCCTTCGACTGCTCGGGCCTGGTGCGCTACGCCTACGCCGTGGGTGGAGCGAAAACGCCACGCACCACGGCCACCCTGTTTGTATCGGGCCGCTCCATCAGCGCGGAGGAGGCCAGGCCCGGTGATCTGTTCTTCTATCGGCTCGACCCCAACCGCAGTGCGCCCAGCCATGTGGTGGTCTATCTCGGTGATGGCGAGGGCATTCACGCGCCCTCCACCGGCGGGCAGATTCGCGCCGTGCGTTTAGGCATTCCGTACTTCTCGCAGCGCTTTGTGGGTGCGCGCCGACTGCTGGAATAAATGCCCACGTGATTTCGAGCTGTCGCCTTCGGGTGGTATCGTCGCGAAAATCCACGCATCTTGAGGATCAGTCATGTCGGAGGCGGTCAGCCCCAATCTGTTCGCCGGTCTGGTACCGCTGAACGCACTCAAGGCCGAGAGCCAGGCCACGCTGGCCAAGAAATCCACGCTGACGGAAGCTCCTGCGGGACACACGCTGTTCAAGGTGGGCGAAGACATCGCCGCTGCCTTGTTTCTGCTGCAAGGGGCCGTGCAACTCGAAGATGCCACTGGCAAGGTTCTGGCTGTGGTGCGCGCCGGGGAGCCTGCCGCTGCGCACCGCCTAGCGCACCAGGCGCCCCGCAAGGTTTCGGCGCGTGTGATCGAACCGGCGCGCGTGCTGGCGGTGGATGCCAGCCTGCTCGACGTGATGCTCACCTGGGACCAGACCGGCGCCTTCGAGGTGGACGAACTCACCGCCGATGACGACACCAGCGGCGACTGGATGGCCCGCCTGCTGCAGATGCCAACCTTCCAGAGTGTGCCGCCGGCGAATCTGCAGGCCATGTTCATGCGCATGGAGCAGGTCAACTACGAAGCCGGCCATGTGGTGGTGAAGCAGGGCGAGCCCGGCGACTATTTTTATGTGGTGATGGAAGGCCGCTGCGTAGTCACCCGCGAAGTGCCCAACCAGAAGCCCGTGCGCCTGGCCGAACTGGAAGCCGGCAGCTGCTTTGGCGAAGAAGCGCTCATCAGCGAGAGTCCGCGCAATGCCACGGTGACCCTGCTCACCTACGGCAAGCTGATGCGGCTGGCCAAGGCCGATTTCCGTTCGCTGCTCAACGAGCCCCTGGCCCGCAAGATCCAGTTCGCGGAAGCCGTCCGGCAGGTCGGCGCTGGCGAAGCGAAGTGGCTGGACGTGCGCATGCTCGCGCTCACGATGGCCCAGGTGGAGCAGTACAGGTGCCCTCCGAACCCTGCAAAAGTGACCGACTCTCGGGCAGCCGCGTACATCGAGGAGTACGGCGATTCCTCCTGGGAGCTGGATGCCCTTCCGCCGGATACCCTGGAGGACATGCTGGCTGATGCGGTGAAGAGCTACATCGACA
>CAMTXV010000272.1:0-17735 GCA_947085665.1 uncultured Sinobacteraceae bacterium
CTCGCGCTGCTTGTTCTTTTCGCTGGTTTTGATCACCACCAGCTTGGGCTCGGCAAACCAGGGAGAGCTCTCGAAGCTCTTGATGTAGCTGGAGATGCGGCCATTGGACTCGGCCACGCCTTCGATGGTGACGGTATCGCCCACCTGTTTGATGGAATTGAGCGTAATGCCGTCGGGGATGGTGTTCACCAGCTCGTCGAAGAAATGCACGGTGGCAGAGCGCGAGCTTTGCAGCTCCTCGATCACGCGCATGCGCGCGAGGAGGTTCTGTTTGGTGCGTTCGAGATCTTCAATTTCCTTGATCTTCTGATCGATCTCGGCGATCTGCTGTTTCAGGTAGTCGTTGCGCGCCTGCTGCTGGGTAATGGCATTGGTCATCGCCACATAGCCGAGGGCGACCACGGCAATGGCGGCGAACAGGCCCAGCACGAAGAGATTGCGGAACTGCTCCAGCCGGCGGGCGCGACGTTCAGCGCGCCAATCCAGCAGGTTGATCTTGGTCATGGCGGCTTCTCCCTAGTCCGGAAGGTCGAAGGCGCGGTGCGCAAGACCGCAAGCGATGAGCAGGGCGGCTTCATCCTTGGCGAGCACCGTGGGCTTGGCGCGTGATGAGACGGCCATGCGTGAGAAGGGTCGCGCGACGACCGCGGGAATCTGCAGGCGCTCCTGAATCGCGCGGTCGACCCCCGGAATGTGTGCGCAGCCACCCGCCAGGATGATCTGGTCGATCTGGCTGTGCGCGGCGGAGGCGTTGAAGAAGAACTGAAACGAGCGGTCGATCTGCTGGGCCATGTCGGAAAGAAAGTGCGTGAGCACATCCTGATCGAAGCCCTCCGGGAGCTGGCCCGTGCGCTTGGCCTTGCCAGCGTCCTCATAGCTCATGCCGTAGATGCGCATGATGTCTTCGGTGAGCTGCTTGCCGCCAAAGGCCTGGTCGCGGGTATACACAGTGTCGTTGTTATGCAGGATCAGCACCGACGTGGTCGACGCGCCCATGTCGATCACAGCGACCGTCTTGTTGCGACCCTCGTTGGGCATCTGGTGGGTCAGGAACTGGCAGGAGTTTTCCAGCGCATTGGCCTCGATGTCGACGACCTTGGCTTTCAGGCCCGCCATCTCCACCGCGGCCACGCGCTGATCAACCTGCTCTTTGCGGCAGGCGGCCAGCATCACATCAACCTTGCCGCCTTCGCGCTCGGAAGGACCGATGATCTGGAAGTCCATGTTGACCTCCTCGATCGGATACGGAACGTACTGGTCGGCCTCGGCCCGGATCTGCTCTTCCATATCATTGTCGTTGAGCGACGCCGACATCTGGATGATCTTGGTGATCACAGAGGAACCCGCGACGGCCACCGCCACATTCTTGGTGCGCGTGCCAGCACGCTGCACCGCACGGCGAATGGCCTCGGCCACCACCTCGGGCTCTGCAATCTGTTTGTCGCTCACGGCATTGATCGGCAGCGGTTCGACCGAATAGGCCTCCACCATCACCTGATCGCCGCGTTTGGCGAGTTCCAGCAATTTGACCGCGCTCGAACTGATATCGAGCCCGATGAGTCCCCGGCTGCTGCCGCCGCTAGTCAGCTTTTGTAGGATCGACATGGCCCCATCCCACCGCTCGCACACCAATAGTGATACGTCCCTTGGCGCACCGAGGCCGGAGTTGCTGGCGGTCGTAGCCGCGAGCTTTCCGGGTGAACAGGCGCTTAAGGCTATATATAACGAAAATAAGCTGCGACGCAACTAGAGGTGTGTGCGCCAAGTGACTGATCCGCCTCCCAAAGCCGATTTACGATCGGAGCACTTTGAGGCAGGCCCCGAGGGCTTAGACGGCGGGGCGGCGCAGCAGCAGCTGCTCAACCCCAGCCCCGGGCGGCAGACGCCAGATTGCGATGAGCGCATAAGCCGCCATCGCCATGTTGCCCAGCAGCAGGATGAGCACCAGCCAAATGCCGCGGGCGAGCCAACTGGTTTCCTTGTAAGCCACCCAGAGCCAGAACCACAGAAAGCCGAAGTAGGCGTCGAACAGCGTAGCCACCAGCCAAGGGTTGTTGCCGCCAGCGGGGTTTGCAATCAGATCGTTGATGGCCACCACGATGCTCTGGTGGCCGGTGGCCCACACCGACACGCCGACCAGACCAAAGAAAGCCAGCAGGGCAAAGGTGGCGACAACGGTTTTCATGTCTTGTGCAAGGTGATCTGCATGAGATCGATACTGCCCGTGCGGAAGCCGCATTCGCAATAGGCGAGGTAGTAGCGCCACATGCGGTAAAAGCGCTCGTCGAACTGCTCGATCACCTTGTCGCGCACCGCCTGCACGTTGCGATCCCACGCGGCACAGGTTTCGGCGTAGTCGATGCCGTAGAACTTCGCTTCAGCTGGCAGCAGGCCCTGCTGGGCAGCGAGGCTCTCGAACTTCTCGGGCGGGCAGAGCATGCCGCCGGGGAAGATGTATTTCTGGATGAAATCGCGCTTGCTGCGGTAGTGGTCAAAAATCTTGGGGCTGATGGTGATGCCCTGGATGGCGGCGCGACCACCCGGCTTGAGCGCCTTGGAGATCGCCGCGAAGTACGTGGGCCAGTACTCCTCACCCACGGCCTCATACATCTCGATCGACACCACGCGGTCGTAGGTTTCCACCACATCGCGGTAGTCGCGCAGCTCGAAGCTCACCAAGTGCGCCACCCCCGCCTTCTCGGCGCGCTCCTTGGCTTCGGCCAGCTGCTCGCTGCTCAGGGTGATGGAATGCACGCGGCAGCCGGCGTGCTTGGCTGCGTAGATGGCGAAGCCACCCCAGCCGGAGCCGATCTCCAGCACTCGGTGCTCGGCGGTGAGCTCCAAGCGCTCGAACATCAGGCGGAACTTGTTCACCTGCGCATCCATCAGCGTCTCGTTGGGCGCGATGAACATGCCGCTGGAATAGGCCATCGTGTCGTCCAGCCACATTTTGTAGAACTCGTTGCCGAGGTCGTAGTGGGCTTCGATGTTTTCCTTCGCCTTCGTCTTGGTATTGGCGCGACGGCGATGCTGCCAGTAGCCGTAGATCTTGCCGATGAAATTCTTTTCGAACGGCCCCTTGTAGTAGGGCTCGTTGAGATACATCACCGCCAGCAGGCGGGCGAGGTCAGGGGAGTCCCAGCAGTCGTCCAGATAGGCATCGCCAAAGCCCACTTCACCACCCGCGATGATGTGACGGATGATCTTGTCGGACTTGATGCGCAGCACGCCGCGCGGACCTTCTTCAGTGCCGACGAAGTGGCGTGTGGCGCCGTTGGGGAAAGTGACGTCCAGCGTGCCGATCTTCATGCCAGAGAGCATGTAACTCAGCAGCTGCAAGCCCCAGCTCAGGCCACGCAGCGAGCCCTGGCTGGCAAAGCCCTGCGGCAGGTCTGGTGAGAAGCCATCGCGCTGCATCAGTTCGCGGTAGGGATCGTTGCGGGACTCGCTCTTGGATTTGTCGTTTTTCATGTGACCTCCGCCGTCGGCGGTTGCTTAAGTCGTTTCCACCGCGGGCGGTGGTGGTTTCTTGTGGAAGCGCGCACCGCGCAACCAGATTTTCAAAGCCTGCCAATGGATTGCCGCCATCACCTTCAGGGCCTGCACCGGCATGGCTGCCACCTGCCGCAGCATCACCGCGTCGGTAAACGGCCTGGCCTGCCCGGCCATTGCCGTATCAATCAGCGGCTCGCCCTTGCGGGTTTCATCGAGCCTCACCGAGAGGCTCGCACCCGGCTCGGCAAACACGAAGTGATAGCAACCCACCAGATCGAACAGCGGCGAGACGTGAAAGCATTTCTCCTTGTCCAGCCTTGCGCCATACGGCAGGGGTTCACCTGCGGATGCACCAGCCTCGGCCCTTGAAGCGGCACTGAGCAGGTAGCTGTGCTTCTCGCCGAAGGTGTTGCGCACCTCGGCAATCACGGCGCGCAGCTGGCCATCGGCGTGCTCGCAGTACCAGAAGCTCACGGGGTTGAAGACCCAGCCGAACATACGCGGCTGCGCCAGCAAGCGGATGCGCCCCCCTGCCAGCTCGATGCCGCCTTCGGCACACACGCCCTCGGCCCAGCGTCGCAGCGGATTGCTGCCGCTGGCGGCCGTCTCGCCGCGGCCGTGGTCGCGGTCGTAGAGGCTCAAGAGATTGAAGCGGTTGTGCGAGAACCAGCGCAGGCGGCGGTCTAGCGCATCCAGCTGATCAATATCGAACAGCACGCTGAAGATGCGGTAGACGAAGCGGTACAGCGGGGCCACACGGCGGCGGTGCATCACGCGCAGGCTGTAGAGCACTGCGGCGTCATTCACAGCACGGCCCACCCGGGCAAGCAGCTCGCATCAATCCCCTGCACCGCACGCAGGCCAGACTTCAGACCATCCTCGTGAAAGCCATAGGCCGTCCAGGCGCCGGCAAACCAGAGGCCGCTGCGGCCTTGGATGGACGGCAGGCGCTCATGCGTCATCACGCTCTCGGGGCCGTAGTGCGGGTGGTCGTACACCACGTCGTAGATCACCTTCTCCGCCGCCACCGGCCGCTGCGGATTGAGCGTCACGATGTAGTTCACATTGCCCTTGATGCCCTGCAGCTTGTTCATCCAGTAGCTGCCGCTGATGGGCTGGTCGTGCACTTCGTCGACGGGATGCGTGTAGTTCCAGGACGCCCAGGCGTGGCGGCGCCTGGGCAGAAAGCTTTCATCGGTGTGCAGCACGCAGCGGCTCTGGTTGTAGGGAATGCCCGCGAGCACTGCCTGCTCATCGGCGCTGGCATCGGCCAGGAGCTTGAGCGTGGTGTCGGAGTGCGTGGCGCAGACCACGGCGTCGAAGCGCTGCTCGCCGCTCGCAGTCGTCACGATCACACCGGCGCCGTCGCGACGCAGCGAGTGGACTGCGGTGTTGAGTTGCACCGTACCGGCATAGCTCGCCAGCAGCTTTTTCACATAGGTGTACGAACCGCCGATCACCGTGTGCCAGGTGGGCTGGTCGGTGGCGGTGAACAGCGAGTGGCTGTCGAAAAAGCGCATGAAGTCGGCGGCTGGGTACTCCATCGCCTTCTTGGGCGAGCAGCTCCAGATCAAGCCCGCCATGGGCAGCAGATAGCGGCTGGAAAGCCAGGGCGAGAAGCCCGCGCTGGCCAGGAACTCGCCCAGCGTGCCGTTAGGCAGGGTGCCGGCCTTCAGCAGCGCATTACAGGTTTTGTTGAGCTTCAGAATGTCCAAGAGCATGCGGATGTGCTTGGGGCTGAAGAGGTTGCTGGGCTGGGCAAATACCGTCAGCAGGTTGTCCGAGCCCATCCACTCGTAGGCGCCATCGGCCAGCGACACGCCGAAAGACATGCTGGTGGGGCGCGTCTGCACCTCCAGCTGCTGGAACAGGGCAGTGAGATTGGGGTAGTTGATGCCGTTGTAGACGATCCAGCCGGTATCGACCGGCTGCACCTTGCCGGGCTCACCCGGCAGGGGCACTTCGATGGTGTTGGTGTGTCCGCCCACGCGGGACTCGGACTCAAACAAGGTGACCTGGTGACGCGCGGCCAAAAAGTAGGCGGCCGAAAGTCCGGAAATACCGGAGCCGATGACGGCAATGTTCATTCGTAGTTCTGTTGAAGGTGGTGCGCACAGCATTACGCCGCACCCGTGTTACAGGATGCAAGGCGTGCGGGGCGATGGGTCAGTCGTCGGCTTCGTCAAAAGCCTCGCGTAGGGCTTCCACCCGGGCACGGTTCACCCCGAAATCGCTCAAACCGAGCCGCGAGGCGGAACGCACGTGAATCACCTGCTCGGCTTGCGACAGCAGGAACTCCACGTCGTCGACAAAGCCCAGCTTCTCAGAGGTGAACTCGGCGTGGATGTAGTCCGGGCGATTGACGGCGATATGGCAATGGCGTTGCTGCATGAGCACCGCAATCACACGGGTCATGGCATCACCCGCATCGCCTTCGAAGGAAAACGGCTGGATCTCGTGAGGACCCAGCACATGGCCCTGGCCGCCCGGCTGCTGGCTGCACACACAGTTGGACTTGCGCACATCACAAGCCTGCAGGCGTCCACCCATCACGCCCACCGTGGCCGGCCGCTTGCCGGTGAGAAACGTCAGTAAGCCCATCTGTGCCCCCCTCTCATCCGCTTCAAGCCCTGGGGCTCACGCAGACATTCCTTCGTTTTATGTCTGGTCACCGTAGCGGAGTGAACTGCGCGGCACAAGAGAGCCCTACCCCTCGTTGCCCGTCACCGTGGCGGCATCCGGCAGCCAGGTCACGCCGCGCATTCCGCAGTCGAGTATCGCGGCGCGCAGAATGCGCAGCGCCTCCATGCGCGGATACCCGCGGCGGAACAGCATCGCCACGCGGCGGTGCGGCGTGGGTTCGGAGAGATCAAGCCCCACGAGATCCGCACTCGCATCGCGCCCTTCCATGGCCGCACGCGGCGCCACGGTAATGCCCAGGCCCGAGGCCACCATGTAGCGGATGGTTTCGAGCGAAGACCCGGTGAGCGAGCGCGACAGCGAGTTGTCGGGCTCGATGCACTTCGGACAGGCCTGCACCACCTGGTCGCGGAAGCAATGGCCGGGGCCGAGCAGCAGCAGATTTTCTTCCGCTAGCCGCTTCGGCGGGAGCGACTTGAGTTCCGCCCAGCGATGGCCCCTGGGCAGCACGGCCACGAACTCCTCGTCGTAGAGCGGCCAGGCGGTGAGGCCGTTCATGTCTACCGGCAGGGCGAGGATGGCCACATCCAGCTCGCTGTCACGCAGCTGTTCGAGCAGCTTGACGGTGAAATTTTCTTCGATGATCAGCGGCATGCCGGGAGCGGCATCGCGCAGCTTGGGCACCAGACCCGGCAGCAGATAGGGGCCGACGGTGTAGATCGCCCCCAGCCGCAGCGGCCCGGCGAGTTCGTCCTTGCCCTCGCGGGCCAGCTCTTCCACCGACTGCGCCTCGGCCAGTACGCGGCGCGCTTGCGCCACGATGCGCTGGCCCACTTCGGTGGGCTTCACCTGGCCCCGCGTGCGCTCGAACAGAATCACCCCCAGCTCGTCTTCGAGCTTTTTCACCGCCACCGACAGCGTCGGCTGCGAGACAAAGCTGCGCTCCGCCGCGCGGCCGAAGTGGCGCTCTTTTTCGAGGTTGACGATGTAGCGCAGTTCCGTGAGGGTCATTGTGATTGCCGAGTTCGAATTAGCGATTGTGGAATGGTGGTCGATGGGGGCGGCGGTGCGGAATGCCTTTAAATCCGCATTCCGGAATCCGGACTCCGGGATCGAAAGCTCAGCCGAGCTGGTGTCCTGCCGCCTCCACCGCTTCCCGCGCGCGGTCGAGATCAGCCTCGGGCACCAGAACAAAATCGGTTTCAAAACTGTTGATGGCAAAAATGCTCACCCCTGCTGCCGCCAGGGGTGCTGCAATGGCGGCGAGCACGCCGGTTTCGGTGAAAGCGAAGCTGCCGGCAATCTCGATGGCGCGCCACACCAGGGCGGCATCGCCCGCTTCCGTCTCGCGCACCAGAGTCACCGACTCGGTCGAGCGAACCAGCGCGGTAAAGCCTGCTGCCGGGGCTTGGCTGGCCACTTCCGCCAGCGGCGTCGCCGCATCAAAACGCAGTACCACCAGCCGCCAGGGCTGCACCAGCAAACGCAGACGACGATGCACGCTCATAGCCAGTCCTTCGCCGGTAAGAAATCGCTGAGCAGGGCCGCCTCGGGGCTGCCCGGTTCGGGGTTCGCGTCGTAGTCCCAGCGCGCCAGGGGGGGCATCGACATCAGGATGGATTCGGTGCGCCCGCCGCTCTGCAGGCCAAAGTGGGTGCCGCGATCCCATACCAGGTTGAACTCCACATAGCGGCCACGGCGCAGTAGCTGCCATTGCCGTTCGCGTTCGCCGTAGGCCATTCCGCGACGGCGCTCGACGATGGGCGCGTAGGCCTGCCAGAGGCCATCGCCCACGCGCTGCGTCAGCGCCAGTGCCGCCTCCCAGCCGCCCTCGGTGAAGTCGTCGTAGAAGATGCCGCCCACGCCGCGCGCCTCCTGCCGATGCGGCAGGTGGAAGTACTCATCGCACTGCCGCTTGAAGCGCGGATACAGCTCGCTGCCCACCGCCGCGCGGGCGGTGCCGTGCCAGCCGGCGCAGTCCTCGGCAAAGCCGTAGTAGGGCGTGAGGTCGAACCCACCGCCGAACCACCAGGCGCGATCGCCCACCGTCAGCAGCCGCACATTGCAGTGGGTGGTGGGCACGTACGGGTTGCGGGGGTGAAACACCAGCGACAGGCCCATGGCAGTGAAGGGCAGGCCCGAAAGCTCAGGCCGCGCCTTGGTGGCTGAGGGCGGCAGCGCAGGGCCACGCACCACAGACACCGCCACACCGGCACGCTCGAAAACCGCGCCCTCGCTGAGCACGCAGGTGGTGCCAGAACCCTGCAGCTTGGCATCGGGGGCTTTGTGCCAGGCGTCGCACAGAAAGCGCGCCTGGCCATCCGCGGCCTCCACCTGCGCACAGAGCGAAGCCTGCAAATTCTTCAGATACGCCTCGAAGACGGCGGGCTGCGGAAGAGAGCTGTGAAGGGCGGCGGACGTCATGCCGGCATTGTATGCGTGGGCTTAGGCGCTCAGCGCCGCAGCAGATGCCCGGTGGCCGCCTCACGAATCGGCGTCGGCGATTCGCGCCCGCCGGTCGCGCCCGGCACCACGCGCAGCTCCGGCCCAAACCGCAGGCGCAGCGAGCTGACGTTACGACAGGGCTCCTGCCCCGTGCGATTGGCGCTGGTCGATACCAGTGCACCGCCAAAGCGCAGACACAGTGCCGCCATCACCGGATGCGCGGTGACGCGCACCGCCACGCTGTCGAAGCGGCCGGTGATCCACTCAGGGGCGAAAGGCGAGGCCGGAAACACCCAGGTGGCCGGCCCCGGCCAGGTATCGCGCGCGCGGCGCAGCGCAGTGCGACTGCTGGGCTCGATGTAATAGGAAAGCTGGTCCAGATTGGCTGCCACCAGAATCAGGCCCTTCTCCACCGGCCGCTCCTTCAAGCTCAGCAACGTCGACACCGCGCGCTGGTTGAGCGGGTCGCAACTGAGCCCCCACACCGCCTCGGTGGGGCAGGCCACCACGCCGCCGCGGCGCAGCTCACGGGCGGCCAGCCGCATCTGCAGGGGCTCGGTGTGCAGCGGTGCGACGACGTTGCGGATTCGCATGAGGAGAGACGCCTAATAAACCGCGTCGTGATCGCCCACGTTGATCGGCACGATCTGGTGATCGCTGATCAAGAGTTCGAGCGTGATGCGGTAGGAGAGATTGATGGAAACCGAATGCAGGCCTTTCAGCTTGCCGCGCAGAGGGTGTAGGCGCAGCGAGGGATGATGCGGGTTGGCCTGCAACAGGCGCAGCGCCTTACCGTATTGCTCTTTCAACTCGGGGTGCTGCCTGAGAAAACGGGCCGCGCGGCGGTTGTACTGGTCGGTGAAGACCAGCGTGTAACTCATTGCAGCGTGGCCAGGCGCTTGAGGTGAGCCTCAACCGATTCGGTGACGAAGCGGCCTGCGGCCATGTCGGCCTGACTCTCGGCCAAGGCAGCAGCCAGCTCGCATTCGCGCAGGTAGTGGTAGTGCTCGATGTTCATCACGACGAAGCGGTCCTTGCCACGCACCGAGACCAGTGCCTCTGGCGAATCGGCCAGGGCTTCGGTGATGGCGGCGATGCCTTGGGTTTTGAGGCTGTTGGCGCTGATAGTGGTCATGGCGGGCTCGTTTTGAATCGCAGCGCCGACCATACCATTGATCGTGCGATTGATCGCTCGTTTCGCGCTGCCGCGCTCTGCCGGCTGCGCATTGGGGATGAGTGCGGTTTCGCCCCTCCCTGATGGGCGAGTTACTTCTTTTTGCTTGTGCAAAAAGAAGTAACCAAGAAAAAGCACACCCTGATGCGGCGGTGCTTCGCACTACCCTGCGATTCTCGGTTCGAGGGGCGCTGCGGAACTCGTTCGCATAAAGCCGCTCACTCAAACAGTCCTCGCTCAGAAGACCCCCTCGCCCCTGCGCTTCTCGGCGCCTCCTAAGGGGCCCAACAGCACATCAACAGCATGAGCGCTGCGCGCTCACCAAGACCCCTGTCATTCCCGCGAAAGCGGGAATCCAGAATGAGCGCAGCGAATGCGGTGGCTGTTGCTGTTGACGTGGCCTTTGACGTCGGGCCCCGTGGGAGGTGCCGAGAAGCGCAGGGTTTCGGGGAGCTGTGCGCGAGGACTGTCTGAGCGAAGCGAGTTCCGCAGCGCCCCCGAAAACCGAGCATCGCAGGGTAGTGCGAAGCACCACCGTATCGGGTCGCCTTTCTTTTGCTTACTTTTCTTTGGCGAAGCAAAGAAAAGTAAGTCGCCATTAGGCGAAACCGCACTCAATGCCAACACAAAGCAAGCAGAGCGCGTCAGCGCGATTAGCTAGTGCGGAGGTTCCATCACATCGCTGGGTTTTCAACCCAGCCTACGGCTCTGCCCGCCCTACGCCACTATGACGCTTAAAAAAGAAGTGCGAAAAGCAGCGCAGCCACTGCCAACATAAGCGGCATCACATGATCTGTGAAGAACGGACGCAACACCACGATGTGTATGGACGCAACAAGGTATGCGTGAACCATAAGCCGTCTAGGAACGGTGGTTTTGCCAACATTCGTAACCGAACCTGTAACTGGATCATAGCCAGTTGCATTCAGATGCCAGCCGAAACCATCGCGGCTTATCGACCAGTAGGCGTTCGTATGCTGTCGACTCAAGCCTGTATTCACAATTTGCGCGGCAGTTTCATGAAATGCCTTGGATATACCCAGATCACCCTGGTTAGCGAGGTGCTGAAGGTAACGAACAAGCAGGTAGGCCCACAGCACCCAAAGAAAGGCACGCAGCACATCTGGGTTTCCAACGATCAAATTTGTGCCGAGCAGATTGATCTCGCCAATTGATACCTGCGCAAAATCAAACAATGTTAGGACGAGGCTAATAGCCATAAGATTTCTGCGCGACTTTTCTAATCCCTCGTCCATCACTGGATCCTGTTACAAGGTAAGTGGAGTCGCCCGGATAAAAACCGCTCCACTCATTTCTTCACAACCTTCTTTGCGACTGTCTTTTTCGCAACGGCTTTCTTCGCAGGCTTTTTGTCAGCAACAGGCTTCTCGGCCTTCGGGGCTTTGGCTTTCGCCGCCCCCTTGCCCTTCTTCACCGGCTTCTTGGCGGCCTCGGCTTCGGCCAGATAGGCCTCGGCCTCGAATACCGTCACGTCTTCCGCCTCGCGCTTCTTGGGCAGGTTGGCCTTGCGGCTGCCGTCGGTGATGTAGGCGCCGAAGCGGCCTTTGATGATGCGGATGCCGGTATCGCCGAAGGTGACCAGCGTGGCGGCATCGAGTGCGGCGGCCTTCTGCTGGATCAGCTCGATCACGCGCGGCAGCTCGATGGTCATCACGTCGTCCTCTTTCTTGAGGCTGACGAACTGGCTGCCGTGGCGCGCATAAGGGCCGAAGCGGCCGACGTTGACGGCGACCTCCTCCCCCGTGGGCAGGTGGCCGAGCATGCGGGGCAGCTTGAAGAGGTCGAGCGCCTCCTGCACGGTGATGGTGTCGATGCGCTGCGTGGCTTTCAGCGAGGCGAACTTGGGCTTTTCGGCGTCCGGATTGTCCTTGTCGGCCACTCCGATCTGCACGAAGGGCCCGTAGCGGCCCAGACGAGCGGAGATGGGTTTGCCGCTGACGGGGTCGGTGCCGATGATCCGGGCATCCTGCACCATGTCCTGCCGCTTCATCTCCATCTTCTCGTCGATCTGCGGCTTGAAGCCCTGCCAGAACTTGGCGAGCAGCGGCACCCATTCGGCCTCGCCACGACTCACGGCATCCAGCTCGTCTTCCATGCCGGCGGTGAAGGCGTAGTCCACGTATTGCTTGAAGTGGTCGGTGAGAAAGCGGTTGACGATCATGCCCACGTCGCTGGGGATGAAGGCCTTGCCGTCGAGGCGCACGTACTCGCGCGCCTGCAGCACGCCGATGATGCTGGCGTAGGTGGAGGGGCGACCGATGTCGTATTCCTCCAGCTTCTTCACTAGGCTGGCTTCGGTGAAGCGCGGCGGCGGCTGGGTGAAATGCTGCTCGGGCGTAATGTCGACCAGACGCACGCTCTCGCCCACTTCCAGCGGCGGCAGGCGCTTTTCGTCGTCTTCGCCGTCATCAACATCCTTGCCGTCGAGATACACGGCGATGAAGCCGGCTTCCACCAGCACGCTGCCGTTGGCACGGAAGCCATGCGGGCCGGCCTTCAGCTCGGCGGTGACGGTATCGAACACGGCCTGTGCCATCTGGCAGGCGACGGTGCGCTTCCAGATCAGCTCGTAGAGCTTTGCCTGGTCGGGTGTGAGGTAGGGTGCCACCTGCACGGGCAGGCGCAGGGCGCTGGTGGGGCGCACGGCTTCGTGGGCTTCCTGCGCGTTCTTGCTCTTGCTCTTGTAGTAGCGAATCTCTTCCGGCAAGGCCTTCTTGCCATACTGGTTTTCGATGACGCGGCGGATGTCCTGCAGGGCTTCCTGCGCCAGGCTCACCGAGTCGGTTCGCATGTAGCTGATGAGGCCGATGGTCTCGCCCGCAATGTCGACACCTTCATACAGCTGCTGCGCGGTGCGCATGGTGCGGCTGCTGGTAAAGCCCAGCTTGCGGTTGGCCTCCTGCTGCAGCGTGGAGGTGGTGAACGGCGGTGCGGGATTGCGGCGACGCTGCTTCTTGTCGACGCTGGCCACCTTGAGGGCGCCAGCGGCGGCGGCGGTGATGCGGGCAACCGCCTCGGTCGACGACTCGCCATCGGTGAGTGTGAACTGCTCGACCTTCTTGCCGTCCAGCTCCACCAGCTTGCTGGTGAACAGGGTGCTGGCCTTGTCGAGCCGCGCTTCAACCGTCCAGTACTCCTGCGGCAGAAAGGCCTTGATCTCTTCCTCGCGCTCACAGATGAGTCGCAGGGCCGGCGACTGCACGCGGCCAGCGGAAAGCCCAGGCTGCACCTTGCGCCACAGCAGCGGGCTTAAATTGAAGCCGACCAGGTAGTCCAGCGCGCGGCGCGCCTGCTGGGCGTTGACCAGGGGCTGGGCAACATCGCGCGGATGGGCAATGGCGTCCTGCACCGCGCTCTTGGTGATTTCATGGAACACGACCCGGCGGATGGGCTTGTTCTTGATGACGTTCTTTTCTTTGAGAATCTCAGCCAGATGCCAGCTGATGGCCTCTCCCTCGCGGTCAGGGTCGGTCGCGAGATAGACGGCGTCGGCCACCTTCACGGCACGCACGATGGCGTTGACGTGTTTCTCGTTTTTCTCGATCAGCTGGTACTTCATCTCGAAGCCGCGGGCGGTATCCACCGCGCCGTCCTTGGGCACCAGATCGCGCACGTGGCCGTAGCTGGCGAGGACTTCGAAGTCCTTGCCCAGGTATTTGGCGATGGTCTTGGCCTTGGCGGGCGACTCGACGATGACGAGGTTCTTGCTCATTTATTCTTCTAAAGACGAAAACGCCCGGCAGGGTGGCCGGGCGAGAGCTTATAAGCCTCGTTCTGCGGTCAATGCAAACGCACTGACCACCAACGGCGCCGATTCAGTGCAGGAAAGGGCCTGGCGCGTAGACCATGTCTTCGAGATGCCAGGCGCCTTCTTCTTCCCCAGGCTGGCTGACCAACACCAAGAGGCAAACCCACTTCACGCGCTCCAGATCAACATCGTCCTTGATCGCCAGCAGGCGCTCGATCACCAGCTCGCGCGACTCCGCACTCAGAATGCCCAGCTGTTCGAGGTAGAACAGGAAGCCGCGGCATTCGGTGGAGAGAGTGGCCATCTCCTCTGGCGCATAGATGCGGATCACGCCCGGAGTGCCGCCCTGCGGCACGCTCTGGCGCTGGGCTTCAAGACCGCCCAGCCAGGCAAAGGCGTGATTGATCTCGTCGACCGGGAATCCGGCGGCGGAAAGCTCGTCGCGCAGGGTGTCCTGGTTATCGGAGTCGTGAACCTCGGTGTCGTGATAGTTCTCGAACAAGAACATCAGCACATCCAGCACCGTTTCCTTCATGGCGACCCCTATTGGTTGTGACGCACCATTGGTTTCGACACTACCTGTAGATCAATGCCGTTGCAAGCGCATGAAACCGCCGCCGGCAGTGGGGCTGGCCCTGCCGGTCAGCTCCAGCTGGAGCAGCGCCGCATTCAGTTCGGCAACGGTCAGTCCGGTGGCAGCAATCAGCTGGTCTGCCGACTGCGGCGTGTCGCTCAGGGCCTTGAGCAGTCGGGCACTGGCGGGGTCGTCGGGCGTCTCGGCAAGGGGTGCCGCGGCCGGTGCAACCGGCGCCTGCTCGCGCAGCCAGGCGCCGAGCTTTGGCGCCAACTCCAGCAGCACGTCGTCGACACTTTCCACCAGCTTGGCCCCTTCACGAATCAGCTGATGGCATCCCTTGGCCATGGGGTTGTGGATGGAACCCGGAATGGCGAACACCTCGCGGCCCTGCTCCACCGCGCGACGCGCGGTGATCAGCGAGCCGGACTCCCGCGAAGCCTCCACCACCAGCACGCCGAGGGCGAGGCCCGAGATGATGCGATTGCGACTGGGGAAGTTGCGTGGCAGGGCCTCGGTGCCGGGCGCGAACTCCGATACCAGTGCGCCTCCGCCGTCGAGAATGGCCTGGGCCAGGGGTTTGTGACGGGCGGGGTAGAGGCGATCCAGCCCCGTGCCACAAACCGCGATGGTGGGCGCTTTGGCATCAAGCGCGCCCTGGTGTGCCGCGCCATCCACGCCCACCGCGAGTCCGCTGGTGATGAGCACGCCACGGCGGGAGAGTTCAGCGGCGAAGGCCTGCGCGTTTTCGAGCCCCTGCGGCGTGGCAGAACGGGCGCCCACCATGGCCAGCTGCGGCTGTGCCAGCAGGCTGGGCTCGCCGCGCACGAACAAGGCCAGCGGCGGCGTGGTGATGGTTTTCAGCGCTTCGGGATAGCGGCTGTCGTGCAGGGTCAGCAGCACCCTTGAGGCCTCGGCGGCGAGCCAGGCGAGGTCCGATTCGACGTGCGCATCGTCTTCTGCCGGCAGTAGCACCTTGCTGCGCTCCACTCCGGCCGCCTGCCACTGGGCCGCACTGGCAGCACACACGGCTTCTGCCGCGCCAAAGCGCTCCAGCAGACGCAATGCATCGGCATTGCGCAGCCCCTTGGCGCGGATCAGCCTCAGCCAGCCGCGCATGGTGCTTGCCGTTACTTGGCTGCGATGGAACCGGGCTCGGGATTGGTAACGCGGTCGAGCACGTAGATGGAACGGTTGGCTTCCATGATCAGACCGTAGCTGAGGCCCGGCATGGCCTTGAAGATCATCAGCAGGCCAGAGTCGATGGCCGGCAGCGTTTCCTTCTTCTTGGTCACCGGGTCGCGCACCGTGCGCGGCGCCTGCTTCACCCGCAGCACATGGCCGGGTTCCAGCCCGTGCTTGCTGCCGCGGTTGAGTGCGACGATCTGGTATTGGGTGATCTGCGAAACGCCCTGATAGACCGAAATGATCTTGCCATCGACCGGCACGGTGGGCACATGCGGGTAGAAGTTGGCCTGGTAGTTTTCAGCCTCGGGCGGCATCAGCAGGTCGCCCGGCAGAATTTCCTGCCGCGACTGCGTGAGCATGCCCTGGGCGGGATTGCCGAAGCTCCGAATCTCCACTTCGCCCGAGGGAATCACCTCATAGCCCAGCAGCTCGCCGGTGTCGGGATCCTTGTAGGTGATACCGCGCCGCACGGTGGAGAAATTGGTCGCTCCATCGGAGGGCAGCTTCTTGATGAACACGCCCATGTTCGCGCCACCGATGATGTGCTCATCGGCAAACGAGAGGATGTAGGGCGCGCGGTTGATGGCGTCGAGATCAACGACCCGCGGGCCTTTCAGGAAGTTGCGGATGGCATCGATGGGAATCGCCTGCAGGCCGTCGCCCAGCATGGATTCGCGAATTTGCGGCGACAGGCGTTCGAGGTCTTCGCTGCGGGCCAGCAGGGTGCGGCCGTTGACGTTGTAAAGCTCCAGCACATCGCCGGGGTAGATCTTGTGCGGGTTCTTGAGCTGGCCGTTGACGTACCACAGCTCGGGCCACTGCCAGGCATCGGCGAGATAGCGGTTGGAAATGCCCCAAAGCGTGTCGCCCTTTTTCACCACATAGCGCAGCGGTGCATCAGGACGCAGGGCATAGCCTTCGGCACCGAGGCGGGCTTCATCGAGGCTTTGCACCGGCGCGTAGTTTTCAGGGGCGGCACTCGGCGCCGACACCGCAGGTTGCGGCGCTGGCGCGGCAGCGGGGACCGGTTGCTGGGTGGCGCAGGCACTCAAGGTGGTGAGTGCTGCCGCCATCGCGATTGCGCAGGAGCGCCGCAGTAAAGGCAGCGAATGCGGTGCGACGGCTTTATACTGCGTCATCTTGCGGCTCCCTTAGCAGCTCTGGGCGATTGTGGCATAAGTGCCTTGATGGTCAAGCAGTTGCCGCCGATAGTGCAAGTAGTGGCGCAAGTCGTTTTGCAACCCAAACGGAGCCAGCCATGGCCCTGCTCACCATCCTCCACGACCCCGACCCCCGTCTGCGCATCAAGGCCAAGCCCGTCACGGCTTTCGATGCCTCGCTGCAAAAGCTGGTCAATGACCTGTTCGAAACCATGTACGACGCCCCCGGCGTGGGGCTCGCCGCCACCCAGGTGGCCGTGCCCCTGCGCGTGGCAGTGATGGATTGCGGCAACGAAGAAACCGGCCCGCAGAAGATCGTCATGGTCAACCCGGAAATCCTCGACCCGGACGACAAGCAGGAGATGGACGAAGGCTGCCTGTCGGTGCCCGATTACAAAGACAAGGTGCAGCGCTTCAATCGCCTGCGGCTGAAAGCCTTCGACGAGCACGGCAAGCCCTTCGAGATGGAAGCCGAGGGCCTGCTGGCCCAGGCCATCCAGCACGAAATCGACCATCTCGACGGCAAGCTGTATCTGGATCTGCTCTCGTCGCTGAAGCGCGAGCGCTACAAGAAGAAACGGCTCAAGGCCGAAAAGCGCGTCGCTTGAGCATTCACATCGGCTGCGCAGCGGCCAGCCTTGGCGAAGCAGCATCCTCTCTCGCAAGCCACGTCCCGGCCGTCCATGGCCGTGCGTTCGACGCGCTGGCTTGCCCTTCAAGGCAAGCCACCTGATGCGTCTCCTCTTCGCGGGAACACCTGAGTTTTCAGTGGCAGCGCTCAATGCACTGCACGCAGCCGGCCACGACATCGTCGGCGTCTACACCCAGCCGGATCGCCCCGCCGGGCGTGGCCAGAAACTCACCGCTTCGCCCGTGGCTGAGCGCGCCACCAAGCTCGGTCTGCCGTTGTTCAAGCCGGAGTCTTTCAGGAAAGAGCCCGAAGCCATCGAAGCGCTTCGCGCACTGGCACCCGATCTCATGGTGGTGGTGGCCTACGGCTTGATCCTGCCGCAGGCCGTGCTCGACATTCCCGCGCACGGCTGCCTCAACATCCACGCCTCGCTGTTGCCGCGTTGGCGCGGCGCGGCGCCGATCCAGCGCGCGTTGCTCAACGGCGACCGCGAGACCGGCATCACCATCATGCAGATGGACGCCGGCCTGGACACGGGCGACATGCTGTTGATTGCGCCTGAGCCCATTGGCCCTGAGGACACCACGGCCGCGCTGCACGACCGCCTGGCCGCGCTCGGTGGCCGCTGCATCGTCGAGGCGCTGGCCCAGGCCGCTGCC
>CAMTXV010000273.1:0-2208 GCA_947085665.1 uncultured Sinobacteraceae bacterium
CGCAACGCAGCGGTGCCAATCGGCACTGTGCCGATCTATCAGGCGCTCGAGAAGGTCGGGGGTGTCGCCGAGGAGCTCAGCTGGGAGATCTTTCGCGACACGCTGATCGAACAGGCAGAACAGGGCGTCGACTACTTCACCATCCACGCCGGCCTGCGTCTGCCCTTCATCCACCTGACCACCCAGCGCCGCACGGGCATCGTGTCGCGCGGCGGCTCCATCCTCGCCAAGTGGTGCATCACGCATCACCGCGAGAACTTCCTGTACACGCACTTCGAAGAGATCTGCGAAATCATGAAGGCCTACGACGTCAGCTTCTCGCTGGGCGATGGCCTGCGCCCCGGCTCGATTGCCGACGCCAACGACGAGGCGCAGTTCGGTGAGCTGCACACACTAGGCGAGCTGACCGAAAAAGCCTGGAAGCACGACGTGCAGGTGATGATCGAAGGCCCCGGTCATGTGCCCATGCACATGATCAAGGAGAACATGGAAGAGCAGCTCAAGCACTGCTTCGAGGCGCCCTTCTACACGCTGGGGCCGCTCACCACCGACATCGCACCGGGCTACGACCACATCACCTCAGGCATTGGTGCCGCCAACATCGGCTGGTATGGCACCGCGATGCTTTGCTATGTCACGCCCAAGGAGCACTTAGGCCTGCCGGATAAGGACGATGTGCGCGAAGGCATCATCACCTACAAGCTCGCCGCCCATGCTGCCGATTTGGCCAAGGGCTGGCCCGGCGCGCAGGTGCGCGACAACGCGCTGAGCAAGGCGCGCTTCGAGTTCCGCTGGGAAGACCAGTTCAACTTAGGCCTCGACCCCGACAAGGCCAAGGAATTCCACGACGAAACCCTGCCGCAGGAGGGTGCCAAGCTCGCGCACTTCTGCAGCATGTGCGGCCCGCACTTTTGCAGCATGAAGATCACGCAGGACGTGCGCGATTACGCCGCCAAGATCGGCGCTGACGAACAAGCCGCGCTAGAGCAGGGCATGGCGGAGAAGTCTGCGGAGTTCAAGGAGCAGGGTGCCGAGGTGTATCACCGTAGTTGAATGGAGCCACAAGCCCGTGCCGGATGTTCACCATCGTGCCCATGACCATGCCGCTGGCTCCGCAGTGGACGTGCTGGCGCCTGCTACGGGAGTGAAAAGATGATCGACAAGCCTTTTAGCGCCGCCTGCGAGCGCAATCGCGAGCCCATTCTGGCGGTGTTGCAGCCCCAGCTTGCTGGCTGCCGCAGGGTGTTGGAAGTGGGCAGTGGCACCGGGCAGCACGCCGTACATTTTGCGGCTGCCCTGCCGCATCTGCTGTGGCAAACGAGCGACCGCGCGGAGTACCACGAGGGCATTCGTGCATGGCTGACTGAAGCGGCCCTGCCCAATGCGCTGCCGCCCCTGCTGCTGGATGTCGCCGGCCCCTGGCCGCAGCAGACTTTCGATGCGGTGTACAGCGCCAATACCCTGCACATCATGGGCTGGGCCGAGGTGCAGCTTTTCTTCAAGGCACTGCCAACGGTGCTGGCTGCCAAGGGCCTGCTGCTGGTGTACGGGCCATTCAACTACGGCGGCGCCTTCACCAGCGAAAGTAACGCGCGATTCGATGCAGACCTGAAGGCCCGTGATCCGAAAATGGGCTTGCGCGACTTCGAGGCAGTGGATGCGCTGGCGAATGCCGCAGGCCTCCAGCTGGTGCAGGACAACGCGCTGCCCGCCAATAACCGCTGCATCGTCTGGCGGGCCAGTTAGAGCCTTGCAGCGGCAATGGAAACCCTCGCCAAACTCGCCATCCTGGCTGATGCCGCCAAGTACGACGCCTCCTGCGCCTCCAGCGGTGCCGACTCGCGCAATTCGCTGAAAACCGGCGGCATTGGCTCGACCGAGGGCATGGGCATCTGCCATGCCTATACGCCAGATGGCCGCTGCATTTCGTTGCTGAAAATTCTGCTCACCAACTTCTGCACCTACGACTGCGTGTACTGCGTGAACCGCCGCAGCAGCAATGTGCAGCGTGCGCGCTTCACGCCGGAGGAAGTGGTGTCGCTCACCATGAACTTCTACAAGCGCAACTACATCGAGGGCTTGTTCCTCAGCAGCGGCATCATCCGCTCGGCCGACTACACCATGGAGCAGCTGGTGGAGGTGGCCCGCAAGTTGCGCGTGGAGCACCGCTTCGGCGGCTACATCCACCTGAAGACCATCCCCGATGCG